>JAMCXP010000019.1:2764-4115 GCA_023474775.1 Candidatus Martarchaeota archaeon | reverse complement strand
CAGCCAGCCTCCAGTCCAAGCAAAGTAATACCCCCGCTCATTCCCTTTTCAATCTTTTTAAACGTTTGAATGCTCACAGGCTCTTCTTTTGACAGCACACCAATCTCACTGCTAAGAGTGTCGCCCGCCATTGCGCTAGCGCTAAAAACAAACCCCATAAAAGGAAGCAGGGAAGGAGAAAAAAAACTCAAGACAGCGAAAACCAACCCGCCAGCCCCGTTAGCTATCACTTGCATCATATTTCTAGCGCCTCCTTTGGCAAAATCATCCTCTACCTTTTTCTTCAAATCCTTTTTGAACTTGCTTGCGAAGCTTCCTATGATGAAAAAGAAAAGCAAAACCAAAAGCCAAACCCACCCCGCAGGGTTTTGAGGCACGAAAAGCAAAACCAAGCCAACGAAAATTGCAGCCATAACTCCCCCCTCGTCAAGCATTTCTCTCTTAAAAGCGTAAACAGCAACGAAAAGAAGAAAAACAAGCCACACTAAAACTTCAAACAAATTCAATTCAAATCACCAACCCTAAACATCAACAATAATACCAATGGTAAATATAATAAACAATCACTTTTTAAATTATTCTTGCCCTGATAGCTCAGTTGGTAGAGCGCTTGTCCCGTAAACAAGAGGTCGCGAGTTCAATCCTCGCTCAGGGCTTGATGAAAAAGTCAGGCTGCCTTCTTGATTAAATTAACTCTTTGCACAGGCTTACCTACTTTAGGTTGAAATTTTTTACGCTCATGCTCAAGCCTTGAAAGCGCTCTGAAAGCCTGTTTTGTCTTTCTCTCATCAAAACGATTTAAAGAATGAACGGAAGGCATTTTGAATTTAGATTCAAACGGCCTTATCTGCATTAATCTTCCTTCAGGAGCGTTCCTGTTAATTTCAATAGCCTTATTTACATTGGTAATAGCAGTTTTATACTTCAACTCTGGAAGGCCTTTCTTCAAAGAATCGTTAAGATTTTTAATCAAAATGGACTTATGGGCCTTCAAAATCTTATCAGTGTCCTCCCTGCTTGGATGACCTAAAACCTTTCTGGTCACAAACCAATCTAAAATACCAGTCCCAGGAATAAACGGAATATTGGCAATAGCATCACCGTACTTATTCCAAAAACGGGCCAACTTATCGTTAAAACCGCCTTTTTGCTTGCCCTTCTGCTTTAAATAATCATCTATCGGCATGTGTTTAAAAAGGAGTTTTAAGCTTAATAAACATTGCTGAAAACATTAAAAATGACGTCCTCCTACCCCTGAAGGGGTAGGTTTCCTCTTCATTGTAAGCGAAGTTGTCTTGGATCGTTATCCTCCCGCACATACCTCCTAACCACTTCTTCACTAACCTCGCAG
>JAMCXP010000019.1:0-2754 GCA_023474775.1 Candidatus Martarchaeota archaeon | reverse complement strand
GCGCGACGATCCTCAACGTCGCGCTAAAGGCATTAGCACTTTTGAAAATTAGAATGTTGCGGGGCTTGTTTCATCCGACTGCCTAAAGGCAGTGGATTTCACAAGCCAAAACCATTAAATTATTTTATAAGCAAATGCTTTTTTTAAAAGCTTCACTGAAATTTAAGCAGGAATACCCGATTATTTTATTTTGATTATGTTGCCCCTGCCCTTCTTTATTTTAACAATCAAACCCTTATCCTCAAGGCTTGCCAACGCTATGCTAACCGCAGACTCGCTCAAACTAAGATTTTTCCTCAAATCCTTCTGCGAGGTCCTGCCTTCAAGCTCCTTAATCTTGTCCAAAACAACCTTTTCATCACCTGTCAAAACAACCATCCCATTGCTTTCAGCTGGTTTCTGCCTTCTCAGAAGAATAAACAGCACTCCAACAGAAACAACGAAAATAGCCAAAATCAAGGCAATCAAAAAGTCAAAAGGAAAAAACTGAGGAGGAGGCCTTGAAAAACTGTTATTGCTGAAATTATTCCCAACAGAACTTCCAAATGACTTGCTTAAATTTCCAAAAGAAGAGGTTACATTCGAAAGATTGCTCAACACGTCAATGGAAGCATTTGGAAGCGGAAAATCAAAGGCAAGCAAATCCACTTCAAAACTCCCGTTGGTTGTTATTGTCAGATTCTGAACAGTTAAATTTTCAGGCGCGGTTGGCGGGTAAACGCTCAAGACAAAAAAACCAGTAGGAAGCTGAAAAGAATAAAACCCTGAATCGTTTAAAATTATAGTCTGAACAGGAGTGGAGTTAACTGTAACCTCATACCCCCTGGCAGGATTAAGATTAATATCATAAACAAAACCATAGACAGTAGCAGCAGCTATAAAATTAAGAAAAAAAAGAAAAAAAACAAGCAGCTTTAAAATGACTCTACTGCACATGGCTTCTTATAACACTTTAAAGCTTTAAAACGCTTTTCATCCAGTTGAGCACTGCGCGGCGCTTGTAGCCGTGACAGGGCTTTGGAACGTCAGATTGCACGCGCTTGCAGGCGTGTTCATGGCATTACAGAACCCTTGCTGGTAAATCGTAGGAGTTCTACCCTGAGCACCATAGTCAGTGAATTGAACGCCGTTTATAAACCAAGTGGGAGAGCCTTGAACTCCAGCGCTTAGCGATTGAACCGCATTGCTTTCAAGCATTTGAGGAGCGTCGTTCAAAACGCACTTGTCAATAACACTTGAATTAATGTTCAAGGAACTGAAAATTCCAGGAAGCATTGAAGTGAGATTCGCTATAATCTTGTCTTGAACGTTTGAAACTCCAGGACTCGGAGGTGAAATCCCTCCGGCTGCGATTTCCAAACCGCTTATGGCAGGGTCAACAGCCAAGGTGTAATTATACCATGTATTTAAGCCGTAATTCTTCAAAACACAGGATTGAACAGCGTCTTCGAAAACCTCATCAGTCCCGTGCAAAGAATTAATGCAAACCCCGTTCGGCCAGCAAAGATAGTTCAAACCGTTAGAATCATAGCCTTGCGTTAGACCGTTGATTCCTGAAAATGAAAAGTTTTGAACATTGCTAGTCACAGCAGAAGCGTTGGGAGTAACTATGAAAATCGGAGTGAAGTTTACTGTCGAACCGAATTTTTGAAGGACAGGAACAGCGCTAAGCTCTGACTGAGTTCCAAATGGACAGTAGCCCATCACGTACAATTGAACGTTTGGAACAGCTGATTTTGAAATCGGCTTGCTTGAAGTTGAAGAAGAAAGATTACCTGAAAGCGGGATTCCCTGAGTCGCTATGTACAATTGATTATTATATACAAAAGCAGGTATTGACTGAGTCGAACCGTTGATGGTAGCGGTTAAATTCACAATAGGAGCTTCACTGCTGGCAACGTTAACGCTCAAACTCCCACCCTGCTGACTGAGAACAGGCCCCAAAACCCCTTGAATCTGAGCCTGCAAAGCCGCTTGATCAGAAGCGCTCAAACCAGAGCTTGCGCCAGTGTTAACATAAGCTGTTGAAGCTGGCGGAGCAGTTAACTTGAAACCTATAAAACCAATAAGCAAACCCACCACAAGCGAAGCGAACAAAACAAGCAAAACCTGGTTTTGTGAAAACCCGGCTGTTTTATGATGCTCAGTTCTTTCATGTTCATGTTTAGAATCCAAATTAAACCACCTATTAAAAAAGATGTATTATTAAAAAGACCAAGATTTAAAAACCTTTTCAATTGAATTTTAAATTTTCAAGGCCTTTTTAATAATCCCATACAATTTTCTTAAATTGCTTACAATCCAGCCATCATCAATGGCAGGATAACGCTCGCATCGCCGTCAATGTTGATGAACTTCGCCTTTTCCTTTACTTTACCCCATGACACTGCTTCACTTAATCTCGCGCCGCTCAAACTACCGTCGTACTGTGAAGCGGTTGTAATGTAAACCGCGTAGTCCAACCCTCCCTTGAACTGACTCCACCAGATGGTGTGATGCTTGCTGATTCCGCCGCCTATCATTAAAGCGCCAAGTTTTTTGCTTTCCATTATTATTCTCGACATTTCCCTTTCATCCTTCAAAACATTAACCTTGAAATCATGATCCTGACTGAAAATCATCAGCTGAGTTCCGAAAGCCCCGTCCGTTATACCGGGAATGAAAACAGGAACGTTGTTAAGATAAGCCTGTCTTACAATTGAATTCTCATCAGTTATTCTCTTACCGAATTCCCTCACCAACTCCCAGCTGCAC
>JAMCXP010000014.1 GCA_023474775.1 Candidatus Martarchaeota archaeon | reverse complement strand
AGGCCAGGGCCTGTGATTCTGTTGAACTTTCCAACTCTGAACACCACTCCTCTTTCATATTCCTTGAATTCTATCCACGCTGGAAAAAGCACAGATATGATAATCAAGAGAATTATAGCTGCAATTACTATTTGAAGTGGAATATTGAAATCTATGATTGCCGCAATGGCAATCACAATGACTCCTATAATAGTTGCAAAAACAACAACCTCTTTATCCATTCATTTTCTTGTTGTTCTTTTAAATTTTAAACCTTTTGCTTTTCTTTAATTTTACAATTCCGAAAGAGTTAAATTAGTTGATACTCTACCTTTTCCAAAGTGTTTTAAAAATGGCCAAACAGCCTAAAAGAATTTTAGTCTTAAACGTGGATATAGACGACGACGTTTATGAAAAAACAAAAATAAAGGGGCCTGTGGTAGGAAGGAAGCAGAATATTGAAGTGGCTTCAAAACTCGCTCTAGCGGATCCTGAAGATACTGATTCAAATGCTATCTTCGAGGCTGTGAAGACTTATGATCAATTTTCAAAAGACTATGATGTTGAAGTTGCGACTTTGACAGGAGACAAAAATCTAGGCTTTAAGGCAAACCAGAAGGTTTTAAACCAACTTGAAGCGGTACAAAAATCATTCCACGCGGAGGCCTGCGTGTATGTAAGTGACGGGGAAAGTGATGACAGAATACTCCCACTTCTTAAAACAAGAATAGATATAATAGACGTTAAAACTGTCATTGTTAAACAGTCAAAAGAGCTTGAAAAGACATATTTCACGATTCTTGACAAGCTAAAAGACCCACACTTTGCAAGAATAGTGTTCGGAATTCCAGGGTTGATTCTTCTTGTCTATGCTCTAGCTGAGATAATAGCGTTAAGAGTATTATTAGGGTTGTTTGGAGTTTACTTAATAATAAAAGCATTTGGTATTGAGGAAAAATTTTTTTCAGGCTTTTCAGAACTTAAATTCTCGCTAAACAAAGCCAGTTTGATATTCTATTTTGTTTCCTTTCCGTTGATAATAATATCGCTTTGGCTTGGAGTTTCAGCCATTTCAGTGCAGTCATTTTCAAACATTGCCACTGAAATAGCGGTTTTCGTTAAAAGCTTCCTTCTTTTGTTTCCAATAGCTATTCTCTTCATAATCGCAGGGAAAGTGCTTGATATCATAGGGGAAAAAAAGCATTATCTTCTACCAGAATATTTAACTTTAACTTCTGCCATACTTCTGTTTTGGCTTTTGTTTGACTACGCTGCAGACTGGGTTATTGGAACAATAGCTTTCGCCGATTTTCTTATAGCTTCGCTTCTGATAACGACCGTAATGCTTCTGATAATGTTTTTGTCAAGGGATTTCAAGGCAAGCATTGTGGGAAGAATATCTCTTGACGGTAAAAATGTTTACACTGAGTTCGGAGCGGAAATAGGAAAAATAGTGGGTGTGAATAAGAAAAAACAGCTTATAATAATTCAAAACAATTCAGGGGTAAAATTTGATGTCAGCATCAACAGAATATCTTCAATTTCAGACAAAGTAATTCTTAACTAACTTGCACTTTAAGTTGTTTTTGTACTTAAAATCCAGTGATAAACTAAAAAAGAAAGGTTTTTAAATTCTAACGTGCATTAATTTAAACAATGGAAAAAATGCTCGGCAAGTGGAGTTCTTATTTCATGGGAGCAGTTTACGCCATTAAACTTTACCCTTCATGTTTGGTTGGAAATCATGTTTGAAGGAATGAAGTCTTTTTTTTAAGGAATTTTTGACGGACCTTCTTTGTGTTTTAAATCCCTTAAATTTATTTTCATTCTCTTTGTAATTTTTAAAAAAGAGGGGGTGATGTGGTGAAAGAAATAGAAAAATGAAATTAAACAAAAAATAGAGACAGTGGGTGCAGAGAATAAAAGGCAGCCCAAAGGAGGCAATCCTTTAAAATACGGTGAAAAGCCTTAATTCTTCTCCTGCACTCCACTCGATACTAAATTCGAGTGGATACGTTTTGTGTGTTTAGAGGTATTTAAAACTTTCGGTTTTTTTTAGTAACTGTTTAGTTGTAACTTTTATTCTTTAGATTTGTTTTTTCAGGCTTTTCCAAGTGTTTTATCGCCTTGTTTCCATTCAACCGGACATAATTCTCCGGTTTTCAAAGCTTTTAAAACCCTCAGCGTCTCCTGAACGCTTCGCCCAACATTGTTGTTATGCATTACCATATATTGTAAAATCCCATCTGGATCTATTATGAACAAGCCTCTTAATGCGATTCCTTCTTTTTCAATCAAAACTCCATACTTTCTGGAAACTTCTTTATTAATATCGCTTAAAAGCGGATAGTTCAACCCTCCAAGCTTTTCAATCCACGCCTTATGCGCTGCCACGCTATCAACGCTTATCCCGTAAACTTCTGCAAGCTCCTTTTCAAACTCCTTTGCAGATTTGCTAAAAGCAGTGACTTCAGTTGGGCAGACATAGGTAAAATCAAGAGGGTAGAAAAATAAAACAACCCATTTTCCCTTTTTGCTTTCAAGCGAAAACCTTCCGTTGGTTCCTTCCAATTCAAATTCCGGCGCTTCTTCTCCTACTTTCATCATTCATCACCTTTGCATTTTTTGCATATTCCATTAAACATTAATTCGTGCGATTTAATTTCAAAGCCATTTTGTTTTTTATAATCTATTTTATAATCAATGTCGAGAATTTCACCGCATTTTAAACATTTAAAATGGGCGTGGCTTGAAGTGTTGTAGTCAAATCTTCTTTTCTTACCTTCTATTTTTCTTATTTGTTTTTTTTCACTCATTTTATTCAATTCCCTGTATATCGTTCCAAGGCTGATTCCTGAAATTTCCTTTTTAACAGCTTCGTGCACCTCTTCAGCCGTTGGGTGGGACGTGTTATTGTCAAGATATTTTAAAATCGCTTTTTTTTGCTTTGTCTTTCTTTCCTTTATCAATTAACTCAACTCTTATTAATAATAATTATTATTAACATTTAATAATGTTTTCTTTATTTAAAATCACTATAAAAATTCAAAACCAAAGCAGAATCCGCAAAGAGCAAATGTTTTAAATTTTGCTTTTTAAAATCTATATTCAATGAATTAATGGTGATATAAAAATGAAAGGCATTATTGTAAATTATCGCAGAAGCAGGCACAGCGCTTACACGAACCATTTGATAGTTGAAGTGGAAGGAGTTAAAACCAAAACGGAAGCTTCAAAACTAATTGGAAAAAAAGTTGTTTGGATAAGTAAAGGAGGAAGAAAGATAAGGGGAAAGATAGCTGCTTCTCACGGCGGTAAAGGAGAAGTAAGAATAATAACTGAAAAAGGTCTTCCAGGTCAGGCAGTTGGAAATTCAATAAACATTGAACAATAAATGGACGAAGTCGAAATCAAAGAGGGAGAAGTAAAACTTTTAATGCCAAGCGACTGTCTAAATTCAAAATATGACTCCGCTGTATTCTACAACAAGGACAAAACATTCAAAAGAGATTTGTTTACATTGGCATTTTCAATCTTAAAGCCTAAAACTACTGCGGACTGTATGTGTGGAACTGGGGTGATAGGATGCAGATTTTATAAGGAATATCCGTCAAAATTTTTTTTTGTTGATTTGAATCCATCCGCCTTGAAATACGCTGAAAAAAACGCTGAGTCAAACGGGCTTTCAGATTTTTCAATCGAAAAAGCCGATGTTAACGTCTTTCTTTCAACCCACAAACTCGACTGTGTTGTTTTAGATCCTTTTGGGTCTCCCTCTCATTTCATAGATTCTGCCTTCAGAAGTTTCAGAAAAAAGGGCTTTCTTTTCATTTCATCAACCGACGCTGCAAACCTTTGCGGTGCAAAGCCAAAAGCATGCCTGAGGCACTATGATGCTTTTCCGCTTGATAATTTTTTCTGCCATGAAACGGGTCTTAGAATTTTATTAGGATATGTGGCAAGAAGAGGCGCGGACTTTGATTTTTCAATCAAGCCATTGCTTTCATTCAAGCACGCCCATTATTTTGCTGTTCTTGTGGAAGTTGAAAAAAGCGCTTTGAAGGCTAATGATTGTTTAAAAAAAATAGGGTTTGCAGAGGCAGATGGAAAAAAAATAGGGAAAATGTGGCTTGATGATTTCAACGACGAGAGCTTCATAAATTTGATGATTTCAAAGGCATTGGAGAGGGGAATGGAAAAACACGCTGAATTTCTTGAATTGCTTAGAGGAGAGATTGGAATGCCTTTATTTTATTATAATATTCATGAAATAGCAAGCAAAACAGGAAAAGGAGGCGTAAAAAAGTTTAACTCTTTTATAGACTTGATCAAAGAGAAAGGTTTTAAAGCAGTCAGAACACATTTTAACGTTCTTGGGCTTAAAACCAACGCTCCGGAAGAAAAATTAATAGAATTAATGAAGTGATTATATAGATTTATGGATTTCATTTCAACTTATATTGCAAGCCTTAATTACCCTTGGTTCACTTGGGTCAGCAGCTTGATAGCAAACGACTACCTGTATGGTTTTTTTATAATAATTTTATTCTTCCTCTCCTTCAAATACATGAAAAAATGGAGGGAGCTTGCGGTTACAATTTTAATAAGTTTGATTTTATTTACTTCTCTTAAATACATTGTAAAAGAACCGAGGCCTTGCGTTCAATTAAACGCCAAACTCTCCTGTCCTTCTTCGTACAGCTTTCCCTCTGGGCATTCTTCGATTATAAACGCGTTTTTGTTTCCATCGCTCTACGATTCTTCAGCATTCATCTTCACTCCGTTGTCATTGATAGTAATGTTTTCAAGAGTTTATATAGGAGTTCATACTTTTTATGATGTTTTAGGAGGGTTTGTGGTTGCTTTGATAAGCTTTTTATTATCCTCCTTTTTGGTGAAGCGTTTCTGGCCTAAAAAGCTTGAGCAAAAGATTGTTTTGGCGCTTCCTGAATTCATGCGTCCGCTTCACTGAATAATCTCACAGTCTCCTGGAAGCAAACCTGAAAAATCTCCTTTTAATTCAATACCTAGTTTTTTTTTGATTTTAGCCATAGCATCAAATCTTTTTGTTGAGCCTGGGCGTATTTTAATGGATTTTTCAATCTTCATTATTCCCGGTGCTATTTTAAATCCATTGTCAAAGTAAATCTGAAGTTTAAGTTCCATTCCTTTAAACCATTTTCTCTCTCCTTTTATAATAAAACCCCCTTTGGCTACATACTCTCCGTGTGAATATTTAGAAACTTGATTCTTTCTCGCAGAGTATACATTCACTGCTCCTATCCCTGCCTTCCAGGCGCTTGAAAAACACGCTGCGAACTGAGCGGCTTCAATAAGGTCGGCCTCGTTTGGGTTTGTGCATTTCAAAACGGTCAGACTAGCTCCGTGAATATCCGCATGAAAGAATATATCTTCGTCGTTGAAATATTTTGAAAAAATTATTTCATTCTGGCTGGCGCTTCTTCCTGAAATTACCAGACTTTTATTTGAAGTGAAAAAATGGTGAAATTGTTCGAACCATTCTGTTTTTTTTCTTTCAACCTTTGAAGGTTTTTTGATTTCAGCAGTGTTTTCAATCTGTTTTAAAGTTTCATTGATAGCTTTTTTAACTCCCTCAGTCTTTTTCTCATATTTCTTAGCCTCTTCAAAATAAGCCGCAGCGTTGGCGTGAATTGTCTTTTTTAAATCAATTTTCAATTCCATTGAATTAAATAATGGCGAAAAGTATTTATTAGGCTGTGGCTTATCAATAAAAAAAGGTGATGTTGATGAAAGTGAAAGACGAGGTTCTAAAAATAATAGACGGACTTAAAAAGGACGGGTTCAACCCAATGGACGCGGTTTTCGAAGGTGCTATTGACGTCAAAGAAGATACTACTCTTGACATGATGGACAAGCTCAACGCAGTGAACGCCGTTTCAGGAGTGGTAAGAGTAATCTTCACGGTTGAGGGAGACACAAACATAAGATTTGTTGAAATACCTGTCGGAAAGCAGCAGGAAGAAGCGCAGGCTTAAAATCCAGGTTAGCGGTGCTTACTTACCTTGAACGCTTCTGGCAGAATTGGCTTTGAGCTTATAGGGGACGTTGCGATAATAGAAAGTCAGTCAAAAGCAGAAGCGCTTGAAGTAATGAAAAAAAACAAAAGGATTAAAACCGTATTTGGGAAAAAAAGTGCGAGAACGGGTGTTTTCAGAACAAGGAAAATAGTCTGGCTTGCGGGCGAAAAGAACAGCATAACCATGCATGTTGAAAACGGCTGCAGGTTTCTAGTTGACGTTAAAAAGGATTATTTTTCCTCGAGACTTTCATTTGAAAGGGCCAGAATAGGGAAGTTGGTTAAGAAAAACGAAAACACCCTGGTTTTATTCGCCGGTGTTGGTCCATTCGCCGTTATTTGCGCTAAGAATGGAGCTAATGTAACAGCAGTTGAGTTGAATCCTCATGCTTTAAAATATTTGAGAGAGAACGCCGAACTTAACAAAGTTAAAATAAACTGTGTCTTAGGAGACGCTTTCAAGGAAATTAAAAAACTTGGGCCTTCGGCTGACAGAGTGCTTCTACCTCTTCCATTTGGCTCGGATGATTTTATTCCAAGCGTGATTAAAAACTCAAAAAAAGGCTGTGTGATACATTATTACACTCACTCTTCATTCAGAAATGAAAACAAGAAAAAACTTAAGCCGTTCAAGGACGTAATGGAAACAATTAAAAGAGCTTGCAAGAAAGAAAAAGTAAAATGCAAAATTTTATTCAAAAGAGTGGTTGGAGGTTATTCTCCCAACGTGAGGAGGGTTGTTGTTGATATAAAGATATTAAAGTGAGTTTAAATGTATTTTTCGATTGTAATTCCTTTTTTAATTGCATTTCTTGTAACTTTTTTTTCAATACCTTATTTTGAAAGGTTTTTTAGCAGAATTCAAGTAATAGCAACGGATATGCAGAAAAAGCAAAAGCCAATAATTCCAATAGCAGGTGGCATTCCAGTCTTCTTTGGTTTCACTCTTGGAATATTATCTTATGTTGCAATAAATACTTTTATTCTCAAAAATAATGTCAGCCTGCTTTACCTTTTTGCTGCTATGCTAACTTCTTCAATAATTGCCATGATAGGCTTTTTTGACGACATCAATGTGAGAAGCAGAAGGACGGATATTGGTTCTGGAGCGGTTGATTTTAAAGTTGGTTTAAAGCAATGGCAAAAAGCGCTGCTCCCGCTAATTGCTGCTATTCCCTTAATAGTGGTTTACGCTGGAGTAACCTCAATATCAATTCCGTTTCTTGGCACTGTAAATTTTGGAATTTTATTTCCCCTGATTTTAATTCCGCTTGCAGTGGTGCTTGTTTCAAACGCGACGAACATGCTTGCAGGAATAAACGGTTTGGAAGCCGGAAGCACCAGCGTAGCGCTTATTGCATTAGGAGTATTCACTATTAATTCAAATCCTGTGGCTGCAATAATATCCTTTACCGGTGCCGCATCGCTGCTTGCATTTTTAAAATTCAACTGGATTCCGGCTTCAATGCTTCCAGGGGATTCTTTGACTTATTTTTCTGGCGCTTTAATAGTTTCAGTTGTAATAGTGGGAGGAGTGGAACGAATGGGAATTATAATATTCATTCCATGGATAGTTGAAGCTTTCCTAAAACTAAGGGGAAAATTCAAGGTAAGATCATACGGGGATCTGCAGAAGGACGGAACAATAAAAGCGCCTTATGATAAGATATATTCTTTAACGCATTTGGTTATGAAGATTCCAGAATGGCTTAAAATAAAAAGATTTACGGAAAAGCAAGTTGCATTGATTTTAATAGGCTTTGAACTTTTAATCTGCATCTTATCCTTGGCTTACTTTTATTGAATATAATATAAGTAGAAGAGTGACAGCAGCAATTGTCTTTCCCGATTCACAAAACAGTACTCAAGCAATCGTTAGGAAGCTTAACTTCCAGGTTCGAAAAGGGACTGGGTGTTTCCTTCCTCCTATGACCGCTGTCAAACTAGATTTGAATCCTAAAAGTTTTTAAACCTTGCTTTTATTTTACGTATTTCTTCAAAAGCTCGACCGCTTTTTTGATGCTGTCGCTTACCTGCTTCTCGCTTTTAGCCCCGCTGCAGATCATCTTTCCATTTTTAAACAAGAGAAGCGTTGTTCCAAGTTCTTTCAACCGCATTATAGCTCCTGGAAACTGTTCAGGTTCGTATTCAACATTGTCAACCATTGTTGCAATTGTGAAGAGATCAAGCTCCACGTTCAAATTAGCGCTTGCAACTATGTTTTCAACCTTAAAAGAAACGTCAAATTTTTTAGCCATACTTTAACATTTTAAAGACAAACATTTTTAAAACAAATGGTTGAGTTAAATAACAAGGACAAGTATAGCGACAACGAGAATTATCCAAACCAAACCGTTCCAATCAACAATTTTTCTGTTTATTATAAGAAAATAAGCAAGCGTCACTGCAATCAAGAGTCCAATGATGCTTGAAGCGGCAAGGTTCACGAAAACCCTTAAAACGCCTATAAAAACATTTAAAACCACTGAAATAATATCTGTTACAATAATTCCCGGTTGAGCGCCATACATTCCAACAAGTATAAATATTAATAGCAACAATAAAATAACATGTTCAAACCAATCATCAAACATGTTACTATTAGCCAGTTTAGAGTTTTTAATATTTTTGGTTTGTATTGAAAAAAAGGTGGATTAAATGAAAAGATCAAGAGGATTAAATTCAGGAAAAAGCAGGCTTATACGAAAAAGAGAATTAAGCCCTGCAAAACAAATAAAGGAATTTAAAATTGGAAGCATAGTGAGAATAAGAATAAACTCTTCAACAGCGACCCTTCCATTAAAATTCAACAACAGAGTAGGTGTGATAGAAAAAAAACAGGGAAAATCGTACGTTATAAAATTCAAGGACATGAATAAATCAAAGGAGCTTGTTCTTGACAGAATCCACTTGGAAGAGGTGTCTTGAAAAAATGGAAGTAATTGAAAAAAAACCGTTAACGCTTGCAGAAGCTTTTGAATTGCTAAAGGAAAGAAAAAAAGAAAGCCTTTCCTTTGAACAGCAATATGCTTATGATTATCTTGACGATGTTACAAGGTTGTCTGAGAAAGACGCGGAAAGTCTTTCTGAAAAACTTAAGCCTTTTGGTTTAACCGATTTTCAAATAGTCAAAATAGTGAATTTGATGCCAAAGAAAGAGGACGAGCTTAAAATGATAATATCAAGCGCCGGAAATGGAGTAACCGCAGAGCAGTTAAAGGAAATAGTGAAGATAATAAAGTCATTCAAGGAAAAGGAAAAAAGCGTGGAAAAAATTAAAAAAATAAAGGAAGAAAAAGAAGAGAAGAAGGAAGAGGTTGCTGAAAAGTGAAAAGAGAAACAACTGGAATTGTTCTGGACTATTTCCCACATGGGAAGTCAAGCGAGTCCCTTGCAGAGCCAACCGCGCAGGTTTTAGGGGAGGATTACTTCACATTACTTGAAGTGGTGATTCCGGGAAGTATTTCAGTAGGCGACAAGATTCTTCTTGACAAATCGGATCCAGCTTGCAGAATTGAAAGAATCAAAAAAAGAATAACATTCCAGGAGCTGAGCGTCACCAGCCAAAACCAGCTTAAAAACTTTATAAAGGAAATAGTGGTTAAAAAGGAAAAGTATTTTGTAAGGTTCATAAACACGGCCACTGCAATAAACATAAGAAGCCACTCCCTTGAATTGCTGCCTTCAATCGGAAAAAAGCATCTTAACCTTATTTTAGACGAGAGGTCAAAAAAACCTTTTGAAAGCTTTGAGGACATCAAAAACAGAATACCTCACCTGACAAGCGTTCCGGACATATTCGTTGAAGAGATAATGGAGGAAATAAAGGGAAACGCTAAATACTATCTTTTTTCAAAACCTCCATTTCAGAAATTCGAACGGTACTAACAAGTAGTGCTGATTGGAGTTTCAGAGCAGTTAACGCTTAAAGCGAAATCCGAAGTGTTAACTTCAAAAAGCTTTTCAGGAGTGCACACCGCGCCGTTGCCTCCGTTGCTTAAATTCAGGTAAGCTGGAGTGTAGTTTTGAATGAAGACGTTCCAATTCTGGTTTTCTGAAACGTTTTTTGAAAAGCCTGAAAAGTTTGAAGTAAACGCGTATGAAACTGAAACAGTGAAGGTGTAATTATTTGGAGGATTTGAGGTTATGCTAACGCAGGTTAGAACTGGAGGCGTTGAATTAAACCCTATTGTCGAATAGGATTGGTTTGAAAGAATAAGCGAAGAAGTTGAAAAATAGCTTGCAAGAGTTGAATTCAGGTAGGAGCAGAAATTTTGAGGCTGAACCGTGCAATTGTACGCTTCAAAAGAGCTGTCGGCAATCGCGTCGTGGATTGTTGAATTGAAAAAGCCGGCAGCCGCTGTTGCTTTCTCGGCAACCATGTCGCTTTCCATAACCGCCACGCTGCTCTTCCTCTGGTTTCCAATACTTATCATAGCGTAGGCAAAGAACATTAGAATTATCGCCACTATTGCGAGGATTGTTATTGAATAAAAACCTTTCATGGAATAATCACCCAATCATTATAAACAGTGTTCGTTTGATTCGCACTTTGGCTTGAAAGACAAGAATTATTAACGCCGTAAACTAGATAACAACTTCCACTGCAGTTGCAAATACTGGGGTAAACGTAAAAAACGGAGTGGATTGAAAGGTTTGAAGAAGGTTGTGTTTCGGTTACATTAAAGCCGGTTAAAGAATTGAAAATTTGAGGGGTTATTCCTGTTTGATATTGATATTTCAACTGTAGATAATCATTGCCAAGAAGTCTCATTGAATTAAAACTCTGAACATAAGAAGGCTGAAATGAATTGAACATAGTGTAGAGGCTTAAAATCGCTATCAAGCTTAAAAGACCGTCAACCGTGAATATAATTCCTTTCATTTTCAACACTCTTCAACCTCAAGATAACAACCCGCGCCGCAGCTGGCTGGCGAGGATGAATTTATATTAATATTTGTAAGTCTTTTTCCCACCCGCACTTGACTGCACTGCAAATAAGTGCAGTTGTTGAATACAACTCCTCCAACGTTGCTTTCAACCTCACACCAGTTTTGAGGAAGATAAGAAACGCTTGAATTTGAAGCGATAGCGTTTGCAATGGCTTGTTCGGTATTCGGCTGAAAAAACACTGTGGAGGAATATTCTCTTTGAATAAACTCAATATAATGAGTGGCGACTCCGAGTGAAAAAGTGAAAAGCAAAGCTCCTATAAGAAGATCAAATGTAAGCCATTGCCCTTTCATTTTTTTCAACAACCTCCTAGAGTCACGTTTACGCTTCCGTTTGAACCTTCCAAACACGCCGTTTGTCCGCACGCGAATGAAATGCTTGAAGGATTAATTCCGCACAAACTTTGAACTGAAACAGTCTCGTTCGTATCATTTGAAGACATTGTCAGCATACCGTTTGAAAAGCTTATCCCATATTGAATTGGATTTCCATCTTTTAAAACGCACGGCATTAAATAATTTCCCTCCACTTGATTAATACAATTTTCGTTAATAATATTAGCAAAGCTTTGCAGCGCAACCTGCTGCTGAGTATAATAGTTTGGCGTATTTGAGTGAAAATAATTTATGAGGTTGGCCATCCATCCTATTATTATTATTAAAATAAGAAAGACAAAATACAATTCCAGGCTTATCTGTGCTTTCATTGAAACATCACGCAGTAGTAATAATGTCCTATAGTGCTGCAATCGCCCTTTTTATTTAAACTTATGACCGCGGAAGGGTTTAACTCCTGGCTGGTTATGGCCAAGTTTATGGCGTTAAGCATTCCATATCCTACATTCATAACATCACTTGCATCATTCGAACTATTAACTATAATCCCATTTAAATAAATATGAGGATAAATGGTGAAATTTGAGCCGCTCAAATTAAAAGCAAGAGTGGTGAAGGCAAGCGAAGGATTCCTGGCAGTGTAGTTCAAAAGAAAGTTTCTAGCCGCACTTAAGCTTATAGTTTCCTGAACATAATTCCCTCCGTTTAATAATATGACTACCATCAAAGCGACTATTATTGAAACTACAAGCAAGTATTCAATTGCAGTCTGTCCTTTCAATTTAATTGAGTGCAATTGACAAACACCCCTCCATTATTACTTACAACAACGTTTAGCCACCCCTGTTGGTTACAAATGGGATTGATAGTGGGCGGGAAAAATAATTGTTCTCCTGTCACGTTATAATTGCTATTATTATTACTTTCAGTGCAGTAGATGTTAGAGCTGGAAATTGTCGGAATAAAGCAAATCATATTTGTAGGAACAAAAACAGTGGTTGAAACATTGGCTCCAACTCCGCTCAACCCGACAAAATTTATATAAGAGCTCACCACTCCTATAGCATTCCTTCCCATGGCTAGGTTGTCCAGTATTGTGTTTTGGTTTATTTGGCTTGTGGCGACTGAGAGCAGTGCTCCGGCTAGTGCGAAAACAAAAGCGGCTATTATAAAAAACTCAACACTTACTTGAGCGCGATCCATAAAAACACCATGAACACAAACCCCGCGCCCAGAAAAGGCGCGAATGGGAACGATTCTTTAATAGAAATATGTTTGACTTTCATCCTTTTTAATTCTTTTATTTCGCTTTTTGTAATTCCCTCAGCGTTTGTTGTTATCAAAGGCTTGGCAGCCTCTCCTTTTAAAGACTTACTTATAACCTCGCTTAAACTCATCTCTGTAACCACTCCGTTTTCAATAAAAAGATTATTGGCGGGAATCATTCCTTCTTTTAAATCTTTGACTTTGACTCTTTTTCTTAAAATTTCATTAGAAGTTATTGAAAAAGCTTGTATCAGAGTAATTGAAATAAAGCTTAAAACCAATGCAATGCCCAGAAAAAAAAGTGTCGTCGTGCCATAAAAATAAAAACCCGCGGCAAGCAAAATCAAGCTTAAATAAAAAGGTATTTTAACAATGAAAAAAACAACTAGCAATAAGACAAATACGATTAAACTTATGTTTAAATTGATTTTTAAAAAAAGCAGTATGCTGGCCACGGCCGCTGATGATATGGATGAGCTGACTGCCATTTTAAAGGTTTCAAGCACGTTGAATCTTTTTCTTAATTCAATCAATTCTTTGAAGTGAATCACCATAAGAAGAGGGATTGAAAGAACGGCTGAAGCAAAGAAAAGATATAAAATTCCCGGCCAGCCGAATCCAGCCAGGAAAAACATCAAACCATTTAAGCCGACAAAAAACTTAACGTCGCCCCCTCCCCAAACTCCGAGTTTATAAAGAATATACGCGAAAACAAAACTTGCAGCCGCTATTAAAATGAAATCAAAAGCCAAGGACTCGACAACAGAAAGAACAAAACAGCCTATTATAACTGTGTAATTCAAGAAATCAGGTATTATTCTTTCTTTAATGTCAATGTAAACTGCTATTGAAGCGTAGACAATTGAAATTAAAAGTAAAGCGTAAAATTGCAACATTAAAATAAATTAAAAGTGCAAAGGATAAAAATTTATTGCTGTTTTTTATAACCTTTAATTCTTTCCTTTTCCCTGTTTTTTTGAACTTCCTTCCCTGTAAAGTTGCCGACAACCTGCTCTGCGAAAGCTTCAAGCCTGAAAAGTTCGTCAATTGAAGGTTTTTGAATTCCTATTTTATGAAATAATTTCTGCGGGTGTCTCACTGATTTGAATGGCTTTAGCCTCTTTTCAAGATTGACGCAGAACTTTTTAGACCCTACACAAACCAACGCAGTGTTTCCGTTCAATTTAAAATTTTGCTTGAATCTTATTTTTTGGGATATGCAAACGAAAATCAAATCGCCTGAAATCTCTTCATCAAGGCTTTTAAGTTCATAACTCTCCCCTGCATTCAAAACTCCGGTGGCTACTATACTTGCAATATAACGCGAATCGTTGTTAAACCCGATGATTATCTTCATTGTACATTATAATGTAGGGAAAAATTGAAAAAGGTTAATGGTTTCTTTTTTTTAAGTGTTTTTTACTTTCCTAGAATCACTGGTGCGTCTGAGTCAAGTCTTTTCATTCTCTGCTCCGACAAGCCTTTCAAATAAGTGGCCACGGCGAAAGCTGGAATAAGCAAAATGGACCCCTGAATAAGCAAATAAATGCCAGCGAATATGAAGACAAAGCTTAGTGAATCAATGAGCGTTTTCTCCTTTAAAATGTCCAGGTGCTTGTTTAAATAGTCCCACCTGGTTGAAACGTCAAGAAAAGGCTCGGGTTTATCAACGGTCATTGAAGTTGACATTAATTTTTGTTCTGTCATTTTTACTTCACCTCGATTATAGGGTGGGTTTTCAAATCCTCCACTCCAAAGGCGTTTCCAATAATCCTTTCACTCCAGTAAACTCCTGTTATGAAGGCGAATACCAATGCTATGTAAATGTTTATGAAATATGTTGCAACTGTTAAAATGAAGAATATAATAGAATAAAAATATGATTTATAAGCCTCTCCTATAGTGGCGCTTTTAAAATCGCTTGCAAATTGATCATTTAAAAAATCTCTTCTCTCAACAATGTCTGCAAACCTTAATTTTTTTCCGTCTCCCATAAGCTTTCCTTTTTTTATTGCTTCTTGTTTTTGTTTTTCAGTCATTTTATCCGGAAGCTCGTCAGAAGGCGAGGAAAGCGGGAGAAACATGGCGGTGTAACTGTCCGTTTCAGTGTTGCTTTCTTTTTTTATTTTGATATCCTTCAACATAAATATAAATCACTTGATATTTTTAATCAAAAAATCTGAGCCGAAGTAAAAAACTGCTATTCCTGCAATTGGAAGAAACAAGCTTGACTGGCTTAACAAAAGGTAAAAACCACCTAAAACTAAAATAAGGTTTATCATTAAATCAGGAATAACCATTGCATGCTCGTTCATCGCCTGATTGAAATTGTAAGTGTTTTCAACTGGCTTTGCTATTCCTAGCTTTTCAAGCAGCATCATAAGCTTCACTTCCCAACTTGTTTTTATGGCCATAAAAATCACTTTAACAGACCCACAACTCTAGAACCTGATTTTATTATCGCCCCATTCCAGAATCCAATCATCCAATATCTCCCGGCAAGAGCCGCGCTTATTAAAGAAACTATTGGAATGTAAGGAAGGGTTATTATCGCAAATGCTGCGAAGGTTATGGCCTTGGTTTTTGCTCTGTATTGATTTTTCCAAAACCCTATAAAATCGTTTAAATACTCTCTTTTTTTGACTATTTTTGTAAGGCTTAACTCCTTTTTTGATTTGAGCGTTAAAAGAGTGGTCTGAGGCAAAGGTTGAAAAGGCGTCAATTGTTGTTCCATTTTTTCATTCACCTTGTCACAATCATGCTTTTATTCTTCATTATCAAGTTAAGCATAGTGTTTTTCTTTACATGTTCGCCGTATGCTTTCCCGGCAATCAAAGCGAATAACGCGCTTAGAAAAATGCTGTACTGAAATGAAAAAACCGCTATTATGAAAAAAACTATTGCCAGCATCCTGTAGGTGTGCCATTCTCTCCAGGTTTTTATTCCATCTTCAAGGAAGTCTTTTCTTGTTTTCAACTCCATTACAGAATGGTCATTAGTGTCTATTGGAAGAACGAATGGCGTTTCCATCCCCTGATAATATGGTTGTGCTGGATCCATACCTAAACAAGAGCAAAAGTTATTTATAAACTTGTCGGTGGTAACATTTAATTCAAAAGGTTTAAAAATCTCTTTTTTTTTAAATTTTATATTGATTTGTATGATTTTTCTTTTAAAAACACTACTTTTATCAGACTTTTAAAGCAATACTCTTTTATTGAACTAATATTTAATTAAATAAGTGAACTTCATGGAAGAAATCATATCGGTTAAAAACATTTCAAAAAGCTTCAAAACCTTTGAAGATGATGCGGGCTCGGCTAAAAGCCTTTTCAACAGAAGATATTACTTGAAAAAGGTTTTAAATGACGTTAGTTTTACCATAAAAAAAGGAGAAATAATAGCGCTTCTGGGAAGAAACGGAAGCGGAAAGTCAACCCTTGTCAAGATCTTAACAGGAATAATACAACCAGACAAAGGTTCGGTTACCATTTTAAACCTAAATCCAGCCAAAGAAAGGATAGAATTGGACTTTAAAATAGGGGTTGTTTTTGGAGCCACGCACCCCCAGCTTTTCTGGGATCTCCCCCCAATAGACACCTTCAACTACATAAAAGGAATATACGGCATTCCTGACCGCCAGTTTAAAGAAAGGCTTGACCGCCTGATTGAAATGCTTTCACTTGAAACCGCGTGGAAAAGACAGACAAGACAATTATCCCTTGGAGAGAGAATGAAATGCGAGTTCATAGCAGCAATACTTCACTCTCCCGAGCTCGTTATAATGGACGAGCCAACCATAGGCGTTGATCTTCCGTCAAGAACATCCATAGCAAAAGCAATGCTAAAAATGAGAAGCGATTTCAACACCACTTTCATAATAACCACTCACGTGGTCGAAGACATTGGAAATTCAGACAGGATAATCCTTCTTAACCATGGGGAAAAGGTTTTCGACGGCTCCCAGAAGGCGATGCGAAACATGCTTAAAAAAACAGTGGTGCTTGAACTTTATTTTTCAAACCCTGCAGACATTAAAAAATACCTGCGCTTCGGCAAGCCGCTAACGATAAAAGAAAACTACCTTAAACTTCAAATAGAACCATCCTCGCTTAAACATGGTTGGTTCATAAAAATGCTCAAAAACAAGAGCGTTGTTGACTATCGAATATCAGAGCCTGGCCTGGCGTTCATCTTGAATAAAATATATGAGAGAATTGATAGAAATGCCAAACGCAAATAAAATGCAAATGTATTTAGCTGTTTTCAAGGTCAATCTGAAAGAATCGCTCGCCTACGAAGTGGATATAATATTTCCAATTATTTTAGTGATGCTGTCAGTCCTTGTGCAGATATTTGTTTGGAGTCTTGTTTACAGCTTTTCAAGTTCCAGTTCACTCAACGGGGTAACGCTGACCGCGCTCATAGCGTACTTTCTGATACTCGCCCCGCTTCAAATTATTTTTAGCCACTGGGATATTGTCAACCGCATGAGTTCAGGCATAAGAGAAGGCGGGATAGCAAAATTATTAATAAGACCAATCAGTTATATAACTCAAACATTTCTTGAAGTCATGCCCAGACACGCGATATTTTTTATTTTCGCTTTTTTACCTGTGACGATCCTTGTTTTAATGCTTGGGCATTTTATAGTGCCTATTCAAACCGTTTTTCTTTTTTCAATTCAACTAATCGCGGGGTATTTGACAATAAACCTCATAGCCTTTCTCATAGGCTGTCTTTCAGTTTACTGGACAAACATATATGGAATTTCAGGAGGCGTTGACTGGATTTTTTACCTCTTGGGAGGGGCCCTTATTCCAATTTCCTTTTTGCCCCAGCAAATAGCGGGTTTTTTAATGCTCACTCCCTTTCCAATGGTTTACTACCTCCCTGTCGCAACTCTTCTTGGAATTATTCCATTCAACAATGCGGTTCAAACAACCCTGCTGGAAATTCTATGGATCGCGGTTCTGATTGTTATGGCAAAAAAAGTCTGGTCAAGGTCTGTAAAAGTAATGAACTTGGTTGGTGTGTAAAATGCTTGGAAGCATCAAAAAAAATTTTAATATAATTCTCTCATCTCAACGCTACAATTGGCTTTCTTTTTTAATATACAGAGAACAAAGCGCGGTGTGGCTGCTAGTTTTTTCGTTTTCCTCCCTTGCCGGCTTCATAAACATAAGCGTGATCTACAATATTTCAAACGGAATCCCGGGCTGGAATTACTATCAACTTTTAGCGTTGTCCGGGCTTTCAAATCTGATGATAAACATTGTGTGGTATTTCATAAGCCCTGGAAGAGTGGTATGGCATATGAGAAATGGAAATTTTGATCAAATACTCACCAAACCCTGCAACCCGCTTGTTTTAACCCTGTCGCGCTATGGAGAGCAATCCGCTATTGGGGGAGTTGCAGGGGCTATAATTTTAATAGCCTATTCCCTATCTCATGTTCAATTAAGCATCCTGCCTTTTATTGAAGCGTTATTGCTATTTTCTATTGGAGCAATCACGTTTGTGTTTTTTGTGCTTTTCATAGCAGTGCTTTCATACGTTTTATTTAAGGCGGGGCAGTATCTAAACTGGTTTATTAGCATAGCGAATCACGCATCGCAATACCCCCTGCCTGTTTACGGGGTTCTGGGCACGGTTTTACTTACGATTGTAATACCGGTTGGTTTTGCTTCATTCTACTCGGCGCAGGCGATTTTTTCAACAATAAACCCTCCTTCCGCTTTCTTGATATTCATTCTGAGCATTTTACTTTCATACTTATTATACAAGACAAGCTTTTGGCTTTTAAATTTCTATTCAAGCGGCGGTGGATGAAATTCAAACAAAGCGATAGGTTTAAAATTTTGCACGAATCTAAATTTAGTTAATGGTAGATACGGGCATTAAGGTAGGAGACTGTATGAAGACAAAAGTCATAACAATAAAAGCGGATTCAACCGCGGTTGAAGCTGCAAAGAGAATAAAAGAGTTTAATGTTGGCAGCCTGCTCGTGGAAAAAGACGGCGTTATACAAGGAATAATAACAGAAAAGGATCTTGTAGTTAAAAGCCTTTCCGCGGGAGACTTGAACATGAAAGTAAATGATTTTATGAGCGCAAACCTCATTCAAATCGAGGATGATGCTGATTTGAGCGAGGCGGCGAAGATCATGGGCGAAAACAAGATAAAAAGACTGATTGTAACTCATGCGGGCAAGATAATTGGAATTATATCCCAAAAGGACATAATATCTATTTCTCCTTCTTTATATGATTTGATCTCCCAGAATTGGAAATCTGGATTCAAAACATTTTAAAACAAGCATACATGGATGGCGCCCTTGATCAAGTGAAAGGGATTGTCAACAATGCATGCGTAAAAAACTGTTTTGAGTTCTTTTTTTAAAAAAGGTGAATTTAAATGGGAAAAACTTACATTGACACGGTAAAATATCAAATAAAAGCGGATTTCGAAGTGGATGGAATTGTTGAAAAACCAGACATTGTCGGAGCCATATTCGGTCAAACCGAAGGCCTTTTGGGAGACGAGCTTGAGTTAAGAGAGCTTCAGAAAAACGGGAGGATTGGAAGGATAGAGATAGATGCTCAAATCAGAAATGGAAAAACAGCTGGGTTGATAATAATTCCTTCAAGCCTTGATATGGTTGAAACAAGCATTCTTGGAGCTAGTGTTGAAGTGGTTGACCGGGTTGGGCCATACGAAGCCAAGATAACTGTTGAAAAAATAGAAGACTCCAGAAATATGAAAAGAAAACAAGTGATGGACAGGGCCAAAAACCTTCTCAAAACGCTTATTTCAAACGAGATTCCTGAAACAAGAGAATTAACAGACTTGTTAAGAGATCAGGTGAAAACAGCTGAACTGATTGAATACGGAGAAGAAAAACTCCCGGCAGGGCCTGAGATTGATTCAAGCGAGAGCATTATTTTTGTTGAGGGAAGAGCCGATGTTTTGAATCTTCTTAAAAACAATATACTTAATGCAATTGCAATAGGAGGCGCAAATGTTGGCAAGACCATAACAAGGCTTGGAAAGGAGAAGGAAGTAACCGCGTTTCTTGATGGCGACAGAGGCGGGGATTTGATAGTCAAGGAACTGGCTGCTGTAACTGATATAGACTATGTTGTTAAAGCGCCTGACGGAAAGGAAGTGGAAGAGTTGACAAGAAAGGAGATAATACAAACTCTTAGAAAGAAAATACCGCTTCAGGAGTTTCTAGGTCTTATGACTGAAAAATCTGAAAGAAAAAGATTTCATGATTTTAGAGACAACAGGGAAAATCGCGGTTTCAGGGATAGAAATGAAAGAAGATATGAGGATAGAAGGCCTGAGGAAAAAAGACCTGACTTCCTTGAAAAAAAAGTTGAACCCATCGTTCAAAAACCCGTTCAATCACCAGTTCAGACTGTTCAACAGCCAGCTGAAAACCCTGGGACAAAGCCGGAACTTTTGGCCAAACTCAAAAGCCTTGAAGGAAGCTTGAAAGCAAGGATATTAGATGAAAAGCTTGAGACAATAAAAGAAGTTCCAATAAGAGAGGTAATGCAGGCTATAACCGAATCGCAGAATGCAAAAGCGGTTATATTGGATGGGATTGTTACACAGAGGCTTGTAGATCTTTCTGAGCAGAAAGGATTGAAATATATAGGAGGGGTTAGAAGCGGGACAATAACGAGAAAATCATCCGTTTCAATAATCCTATCATCAGAGTAGAAAAAATACAAAGGCGTTGAAAGGCGCCTTTCATTTTTTTAACAGCAAGGATTTTAAAACAAAAAGGTAAAAATAAAAATATGAAAAAATCAAAAATTGATGAAATGAAAAAAGTGGATGAGCTGGTGCGTGAAACTGGGAAGGAAGACAAAGGGGAAGAGGAGGTTATGATATGTCCTAGATGCGGAAGCACTAAAATTTCAATAAGATCAATTGACATTCCTGGTTTCGCTCCTGAAGTATACGTTTGCGGCAACTGCGGGTTCAAAATGGAAAGCCCTATAG
>JAMCXP010000036.1 GCA_023474775.1 Candidatus Martarchaeota archaeon | reverse complement strand
CGGAAAGCGCCTATCGCGTCCACTATTGCCCTTTCGGTTTCGTCGACAACGTGGTTGGTGCTTCCTCTTACTAAAAGAGTAACAGCTTTTGGGTTTTTGCATTTTTCCACGAAGGTCATCTGCTCTCCGGCTACTTTTCTCTCGTCCACTATTCCGGCGTTTCCAAGATCGGATTCGGATAGATCTTCAAGAGTGGTTACGATTTTAGCTCCTGTTGCCTTGGCAAGTTTTTCCATGTCGCTTTTTTTCACTCTTCTGCACGCCATGATTCCGTGCTTGGACATGTAGTGCTGTGCCACGTCGTCTATTCCTTTCTGGCAGAACACAACGTTTGCTTTCACTTTGACTATTTTTTCAACCATGTCCTTAAGCATTTTCTCCTCCTGCTCAAGGAAGGCGGTCATCTGCTCTGGAGTGTTTATGTTTATTTTGGCTTCGGTCTCTGTTTTTTCTATTTCAAAAGCAGCGTCAACAAGAGCTATCTTAGCGTTTTCTATTTTTTTAGGCATTCCTGCATTTACTATTTCCTTGTCCACTAAAACCCCGTTTATCAGCGAGGTTTGATCAACGTCGGAGCCCTCCTTTTTTTCCAATTTTATGTAATCCTTATCTATTATTATTTTAGAATTTGACTTTTCAGCCACTTGCGTAACTGCTGAAACAACCAATTTTGCGAGAAAGTCTTTTGTGTCCCCGCTTCCGATTGTTTTAGAGCCCATTGAAATGCTCGCTATTTTTTCAAGGCTTTTAACATCGTCCATTTTAACGTCTTCGGCAACGTCGTACAAAAGCTGAATGCTTTTACTTGCCGCCATCTTGTACCCGTTTATTATAGTGGTTGCGTGTATATCCTGATCCAGGAGCTCGTTTGCTTTTTTCAAGAGCTCTCCTGCTATGACCACGCTTGTGGTTGTCCCGTCCCCCACTTCCTTGTCCTGCGTTTTTGCTATCTCTACTATCATCTTTCCAGCAGGGTGTTCTATGTTCATTTCTTGAAGTATGGTAGCCCCGTCATTTGTTATTATGATGTCTCCCATCTCGCTTACAAGCATTTTGTCCATTCCCTTGGGCCCGAGGGTTGACTTGACAGCTTGAGATACCGCATAGCCAACGAGAATGTTTATTCTCTGCGCGTCTCTTCCAATCACTCTTGAACTTCCTTCTGGGAGAAAGTTGTTTTGCTGATTGTTTATTTTATCCATTTCCACCACCTTATTTTATTTTTTTGAAATATCTTTCAAAATTAATATTGTTAAAAGCGAGTTTATTAGGTGAATAATATTTAGTGGGTAAAATTTAAATATGTTTTTATCCACCCCTCCATGAAGGTATGATTCAATTGAATACACCTTTAAAATAATTATCGTTTAAAACATTGCGGTAAAGCATAAATTTAAAATGATTGATTTCCCAAGTTTTGTCATGATTGACTTTGAAAAAATGATCAAAGATATCAAAGGTGAAATGCTCGCGCCTGAAATCGAAGTTAAACCAGGCACCACCACTACCCTTGAAATCAGCGGTTTATTCAATAAAAATATCGAGGCAAGCGAATTGAAAAGGCATAGGGATTCAATGCTTAAAATTTTCAATGAACATGGAATTGAAATGAACTTAAGGGAAGACAAGTCATCTTACAAAGGAGAATTCCAAGACAAGAAGGGGGTTGTCTCAGCGCATTGGATTTTAAAACCATTGGAAGGAGAGAAGCTTATTATATCATTAAACAAGCATGCTCTAAACAAAAAGGATATCGACAAATTGAACGAACAAGTCAGCAACGCCACAAAAGGTTTTGAAAAAATACCAAAGCTTGTGAAGCTTGTAACCACAGGAGATATTGAAAAAAAACACCTCGACTTGCTTCAAAGCATAGCTAAAAATCCCATAACCGTTGACAAAAAACTAAGCGACCAACTGAAGCCCTTGACTGAAAATAACATTGTTATAATAGAATCAAATTCAGCGCGTTTGAAGACAAATCTTTCTTTTGAAGATGATTTAAAAAAGGCAAAGGAAATGGCTGAGAGAATTAAAAATCAAGATCTAAGATAAAAGGAAGGGTTTAAATAGTTTGCCGTTTCTTATAAAAGCAACTTGTGATTTATAAAAAAATAAAGCACAAGCCGCAGTTTTTCTTTAATGATTTTTTTGTATTAAGAAAAATTTATTAAAGAAAACCTGTATTTTTTTGATAAACTAATAATTTTTCACTAACACAATTTTTTAAATTAATTTTTTAAATTGATAGTTAATAGAGGATACGCCCCTTAATTCCAGTATTCCACTGGAGGGTTTTTATTGTTGAACGTTTTAAATATTCAGCAATAAGGGGTTGAAAGTTGAATACTGATAAGATTGAAGAGTTTATTCAGACTCAGAAAAGCAAGGTTTTAGAGCTTACTTCCAAGTATCCTGAAAAGAAGAGCTTGGAAATTGACTTCAAAGAGCTTGACTTTTTTGACGGCGAGCTCGCCGACGGCTTGCTTGAAAAACCGGACGAGTTTATCAAAGAGTTTGAAAAGCAGTTGAAGGTTGAAACCGGATTTAAGGTGCACTCCAGGTTTTACAACCTTCCAGATATGGTCGATATTGATGTTCAAAAACTCGGAGAGGAGCATTTGAACAAGCTTGTTAAGGTAGATGGGGTTATAAGCTGGATTACTGAAATCAGCCCAAGGGTCAAAACAGCTGTTTGGGAGTGCTTGTACTGCGGAAAAAAACAGGATGTTGAAACCGACAGGGTGAGCGCTTTAAAACCCCCTAATCAATGCTCGGAGTGCGGAAGAAACAAGTTCAAACTTTTGGAAAATGAAAGCGAGTTTATCAACGTTCAAAGGGCTAAAATGCAGGATTTAATTGAAAAACTTCAGGGAAGCATGCCTACTTCCACAATAACAATGTGGATGGAAGATGATTTAGTCAACACCATTTTCCCCGGGGAAAAAATCACTGTAACAGGCATTTTGAGAATCATGCCTCCAAAGGAGGGAAAGGGAAAGAGCAGCGTGTATGGTAAGTACTTCGAAGTGGTCCACCTTCACAAAGTGATGCAGGAGTTTGAAGAGATTAACATCAGCAAGGAGGATGAAAAAAAAATTAAGGAGTTAAGCGAAAACCCGAAGCTTTATGAAATGATAATTCAAAGCATCGCCCCCGGCATTTATGGTTACACCGAATTGAAAAGCGCTATTGCTTTGCAGTTGTTTGGAGGCGCTCCTAACAAGACTCTGCCCGACGGTCAGAAGATCAGAAGTGATATCCATATTCTTTTAATAGGAGATCCTGGTTGTATTATCGGAGATGAAAGGATTGCTCTTGGCAACGGGGCAATAGTGAAGATACAGAATCTTGGTGCAAGGCACCTTCAAGAGATAAACACACCTGTGCTTACAGGCCAGGGGTATAAAAGGGCGGTTGCAACAGTTTTTCATAGATATGAAAGCCAGCCCATAATTGAAATAGTAACAGAGTCAGGGAAGAGCGTGAAAGGCACTTACAACCATCCGTTGCTTGTGGTTGAAGGCATGGAAAGAAAGTGGAAGAGACTGGATGAAATAAAAAAGAATTACAGGGTTGCTGTCACAACACAGATTCCATGTTCAATAAGAAAGCTTCAGCCAACAGGCTGGATTGCTTTGAAAAGAAGGTTCGGCCCTAAAAGCAAGGCGATAATTCCGGAAAAACTGTCTCCTAGCCTGTCGGGCTTGTTGGGCTATCTTGTTGGAGACGGTTGGGTTACTAGAACAAGGTTCGCTTTTGACGTTAATCCAGAAGAAAAGGACCTGTTAAAACCTTTAAGTAAGATAATTGAAAAGGAGTTTAAGCTTAAACCGCATGTCATTGAAAGGAAGTCAAAAGGCAAGAAGCCCATTTTTGTCGTTCAAGTTGATGAAGTAGACGTTGCCTACAACCTTAGTTTTTTGAAGGAGAAGAGAATTCCCGACATTGTGATGCGTTCTGGCAACAGGGTTGTTTCAGAATTTCTTTCTTGGCTTTTCGAAGCTGACGGTTGCGTTTTCTCAAAAGGCAGGGGCAGAAGAGCCGTTCAATTAAAATCAGCAAACATTGAACTGCTTCGCGACGTTCAAACCATGCTCCTGCGTTTCGGCATTCACTCGCGAATCGTGGAAAGAAACCTAACGATAAGAAGGGCGCAGTCGATAAGGAAGTATTACAAGTTTATAGGTTTTAAGTCTGAAAAGAAAAGGAGAAAGCTTTATCAGCTTGTCAGAGATGTAAAGTGTTTACAGCACGAATTCGGAAACCAGTTGAGCGAGAGGGTTGTTTCAGCAAGGCGTGCAGGAGTGGCAGACGTTTTCGACGTCGAGGTTCCTGGCGCAAAGCGTTTCATTTCTAATGGGGTGATTTCTCATAACACCGCTAAGTCAAGCATTCTTCAGTACGTTTCAAGGCTAGCGCCGAAATGCGTTCTTGTAAGCGGTAAGGGAGCTTCAGGAGTGGGTTTGACTGCAAGCGCTGAAAAGGATGATGTTACAGGAGGGTGGATTTTAAAGGCAGGAGCAATGGTTCTAGCTTCAGGCGGGCAGGTAAACATCGACGAGCTTGACAAGATGGACAAAGAGGATAGAAGCGCTTTGCACGAGAGCATGGAACAGCAACAGATCAATATTGCAAAGGCAGGAATTGTCGCTCAGTTCAACACAAGAACGTCTGTTCTGGCTGCCGCGAACCCTAAGTTCGGAAGGTTTGACCCAAACGAGCCTCCCACGACACAGTTTGACATTCCACCAACGCTTTTAAGCAGGTTTGACCTGATTTTCACAATCAAGGATATTTTAGATGAAAGCAGGGACAGGAAGATGGCAGAGCACATTCTTTTAGTCCACTCTTCCACTGCAAACGAGGTTATAACACCTTTGATCAGCTTGAACGACCTGAGAAAATACATAGCTTATGCAAGGAGAACATGTTTTCCTGAATTGTCAAGAGAAGCTGGAGAAAAGAT
This sequence comes from Candidatus Martarchaeota archaeon, assembly GCA_023474775.1. Lineage (GTDB taxonomy): Archaea > Micrarchaeota > Micrarchaeia > Norongarragalinales > UBA8480 > DTNV01. Next base: position 15,785 of record JAMCXP010000036.1, on the reverse strand, counting down.
AAAAGAATATTACGTTTCACTTAGAAAAATGGGAAAAAAAGAAAATACATTTCCAATAACCGCCAGGCAGATTGAAGGCATCATAAGACTTGCAGAAGCTAGCGCCAAGATAAGATTAAGCAGTGAAGTGGGGTTGGTTGACGCTGAAAAGGCAATAAGTCTAACCGACTTCGTGCTCAAGGATGTTTTCACCGACAAAGAAACAGGGTTGATTGACTCCGACATTGTAAATATTGGCCAGTCAAAAAGCAAGATCGACAAGGTTAGATCGGTTATAAACATTATCCAGTCTATTGAAAGTCAAGTGGACATGGTTGATATCGACGAAATCATCAGAAAAGCTTCGGAAATAGGATTGGACGAAATGAGCTGCAGGAAGATTATTAAGGATTTATCGCTTCAAGGAGAGTTGTACGAACCGAAGACAGGGTTTGTGAAAAGCGCAAGGAAAAGAATTGAGTGAAAAATGGATAAAAAACTTCAAATTGAAATCATGTCGATATTCATAATAGCGCAGGCTCTGGCAGTGTTTTTCGGCTGGGCGTTATACTCTCAAAAAGTTGTTATGTTTTCAAACCCTAACAGCGTTTCAAACTCCCTTTTTATAGTTGTTTATGTTTTGCTCAGCGCTGCGCTGATTTTGATTATTCTTTACTTTTACAAAGGCAAAAGCCTGTTCAGGTTCTTCGAATATTTCCTTATTTTCGCCACCGTAAACTTGGTGCTGAATCTTTACTTCAGCGATTTGACTTCACTGCTTTTATCGCTTGTTTTGGTAGCGGCGAGGCTTGAATTTCCGCAGACCAAAAACTTTTTCACGGTTTTATCCGCAAGTATTGTAGGCGGGTTGATTGGAGTCAGCCTAGGGGTAATTCCTGTTTTAGTGGTCGCGGTTCTGCTTGCGGTTTACGATTTCATAGCTGTTTTTTACACCAAACACATGGTGACACTTGCAAAACAATTGGGTAAAAGAGAAGCCGCTTTCAGCATCAAGCTTAAAGAAAAAAAGAAGTTCATCGAGCTTGGAAGCGGGGACTTGGTCGTTCCTTCAATGGTGTCGTCAAGCCTTTTCATCGCAGGTTTAAACCCGATTTTCCCGATTGCCGGAAGCGTGGTTGGATTTGCCGTCCTGCTTTATCTGATGAAAAAGAAGAAACAATACTGGCCGGCCCTGCCTGCGATTGTTTCTTTCCAGCTTTTGTTTTCCATCCCTTTGTTTTTAGGCTGGTTTTGAGGTTTGAGCTTTTGCTTCAAAGTTTCACAATCCTATGAAGTAGGCTGCTGAAATTATCAACAGCGCGGAGCCTAGTATAAAAGAGATGTAAGTTAAGGTTTTGTCGTTTTTTTCTATTGTTTTTTTGCTTTCAATCATCAGCGAGAGGAGTTTTGTGTTTGCATCTACTGTCATTGCCTTTACCGGCTTGTCGTTTAATCGTTGGTGCAAGTTTGTCACGCTTCCAACCGCAAAGTAGTCTTGATCTGTGGGAAGTATTGTTTCTATTAATGCTATTGCAGCTATGTTTTTCAAAGTGTAGGATGCTCTTTCAATCATTCCCGGTTGGCGTGGTTTTGTTTGGCTTGTTTTGATTTTAAGCTCGTTCAGGTTTGACAATTGCTTAAAGTCGTTGTTTATAATGTTGGTTAAAATTTGGTATTCTGGCGATTTTGTTGTTAGGGGCTCGTTTTTTTCGTTATATAAATAGTATCTTACGACTGGAGGGTTGGTTACTTCGGCGTTTGGCAGGTCTATTGCTAAGTAACCGGTGCCGTCGAATAGAAGAGTTGGAACGCCTTGAAAGTTTTGCGTGATTGTTTTCCAGCCTCCGTTGTCGCCTGATTGAAAGAGTTGAAGTTCGATTTTGTATAGAACGCAAGGTTTGGAAGATAATGGAGCGATTAGCAGGGCGGTTGCGGCTAGCTTTCCCTGGATTTCGTTTAACCCTTCAGCAGCTCCATCTATTTTAGCTGTCGGCATGTTTTCAATGGTTTGAAGGAGGGAGAACTGCTGCCACCCATTTATTATGAAAGCGATTCCGAAAACTAATAATATGGCGCAAATGATTTGCAGCACGGGGTTTAAATTACTTATATTGAAAGGGCGAGGAAGAAAAAACGAGTATATCAAAATTGAAGCTACAAATAGAGTCATTATTATTTTGAATTTGCCGGTCACGCTGCCTCCTTTTCTTTCCTTTGATAGTTCTTCAGGCATTAGCGGGCTATTGGTCAGAATTAATTCGGGTTTAAACAAATTTTGGTTTTTAGAGTAATCCAAGGGGTATCACTTTATTTCTGTTTTCACCGGTTTTTTTACTTCTTCAGGCGCTTGGAAGTAAGGCAGGTTTTGTAGGCGCATTAGGCTTGAAAAGAGGTTGTAGGGGATTACTTGTATTTTTATGTTGTACGCGTTCACCGCGTCGTTGTAGAATTCTCTCCGGTCCGCTATTTGGTTTTCAAGGTTTGTTATCGCTTTTTGCAGTTCTTGAAATTGTTGGTCTGTCTTTAAGTTAGGGTAGTTTTCAGCAACCGCGAATATGCTTTTCAAAGCCTGGCTTATTTGGTTTGAAGTGTTCATTTTGTTTTGGTTGTCTGAATCGTCTTGAATTCCCTCCCACTGACCTCTGAGTTTGGTTACTTCTTCCAAAACGTTTTTTTCATATTTCATGTAGCCTTTGACGGTTTCTACAAGCTGTCCTATCAAGTCATGTCTTTTTTCAAGAAGAACATCTATGTTGGCCCACGCTTTATTGACGTTGTTTTTAACGTTTATCAGCGTGTTGTAAATAAGTATTATCAAGCCGGCGATTATGACTAGAAATATTCCAATTGCAAAGGTTAGTATGGTTGAAAAGCTCATGATTTTGTTCTTGCGTGTTAAATTTTTAAATATTGTTGTTTATTTTAGTATTCCTTTTCTTTTAAGCTGGTCCAGCTGGAACGAATTGTACCTGTAGGCAATATCCCCTCTCTCATCGCTTTGAACGCTCCACGGCTGGATTATAACATAATCCCCTGATCTTATAACTAGTTTTTTCTTTATTTTACCAGGTATCCTGCAGAGTCTTTCCTTTCCATCAAAGCATTTGACGGTCATCCTGCTTCCTCCCATCATTTCTATAACAGTTCCCATTATCTCCCCCCTTCTAGGCATTCTTATCCTCTGCTCTTCTGGCTGCTGCACATCCATTTTATTTCACCGGTTTTCTCGCTCCGCACACTTCGCATACTAGTATAGTGCTTCTGCCTTCACTGTCAAAATGAGTGTCGGGCTTTCCACACTCCCTGCACAAAACATAATTCTTGAAATAATATTCCAACTTCTCATTCACTGTTTTGTCGCTGAACTTACCCTGTATAAGCAGCGCGTTTCCCTGCATCGAGCCAGAGGCCGCGAGCTCTCTTAAAATGACTTTTGAAACCTGCTTGGAATCTCTTCTCAAGGTTTTGCAAATAGAATCAAAGTTTTTAATAAGCGTTTTGTTTCCCTGAACCAAGCATTCAGCCACAGGCATTTCAAATCTTTCGGTCGATTTTTTCTTTTCAGGCATTGAAGAGTAAGCGCTTTTCAATAACTGTGCATAACTTTCCATAATTAAAAAAAGTTAGGCAACGCAAGCTTAAAAAGGCATTGCGTCAAACATTTAAAAAGCAGACAAATGTTTTTAAGTTTATTTTACAATAAGTTAGTCAATGAAAATAATTAAAATCCCTGAGAAGGAATTATCAAAAATTGTTGAAGATATCGACGAGCTTGAAAAGAGAAGCGGCGTGAAGATTAAAAGAAAGGACAATGCTTTTTACATTGAAGGGGATGAATCAAGCGAGTGGATTTGCGAGCAGGTTTTGAACGCGCTAAGCAACGGGTTTTCAACCAAAAACGCTTTTAAGCTTTTCAGCGATGATTACTTTATTGACGAAATTGACATTGAAAACGCGGTTTGGAGGAAGGAGAAAACGCTTGAAAGAATCAAGGGAAGAATAATAGGAGAGGAGGGAAAGGCAAAAAAGACTATTGAAGAGCTCACAGGAGCTCAAATGATTGTCGGAGACAAAAAGGTCTTCTTTATAGGAAGATTTGACGAGGTCAAAAACGCAAAGGAAGCGGTTCTGAGACTCATGGAAGGGGCGAAGCACACGCAGGTTTATAATTATTTAAAAAGATTGAGTTGAATTTTTTAAAATGGAAGAGATTTCAAACGCTGAAGAAGAACTGTCAAAACAGTTTAGAGAGTATTCAGTCGCAGAGTTTTTCAAAAGAAACAGGCAGATGCTTGGCTACACTGGAAAAATCAGGAGTTTAACCACCATTGTTCACGAAGCGGTTACGAACAGCCTGGACTCTGCAGAGGATGCAAGGATACTGCCCGACATAAGCGTGGAGATTAAAGAACTGCCTGACGGCCACTTCAAACTAGTAATGGAGGATAATGGAACAGGAGTTCCTAAAAAAGACGTTGGAAAAGCTTTTGGAAAACTTCTAGCAGGCACTAAATTTCATGTTTTAAGGCAAAAAAGAGGGCAACAGGGTTTAGGCATCAGTTACGCAGTTCTTTTCTCACAGCTTACCACTGGAAAACCAGCCCACATAAAAACAGGAATGGATCATAAAGTCTTTGAATGCAATATCAGCATTGATGTTAAAAGCAATGAACCTGTCATCACTGATGAAAAGGATTACAGTGAAAAATTCAAGGGGGTTAAGATTGAATTGGAGGTTTCAGAGGTTGGTTATAACCGAAGCGAGTACGGCGTTTACGAGTATTTAAGAAGAACCGCGATTGCGAATCCACACGCTCAAATAACCTTGGTTGAGCCTAACGGCGAGATCATCTTGTTTCCAAGGGCCAGCACCACACTTCCAAAAATTTCAGAAAAAGTTTTGCCACACCCGTTGGGTTTGACCACTAGTGACTTGATTGAAATGTCTCACGCCAGCACAGCAAGAAAACTAGGAAGCTTCTTCCAAAACGAGTTTTCAAGATTCAGCGCAGACAAGGTGAAGGAAATTTCTGATTTAAACAAGGAGATTGACTTCAACAAAACGCCAAGCAGTTTGACGTGGAGCGAAGCCGAAGCGATTGTCAAAACAATCGAGAACATAAAATGGATAGCGCCAGAGACAAGTGTTTTGATTCCAATCGGGGAAAGCCAATTAATAAAAGCGCTGAAGAATATTTTAAAACCGGAAGAAATGAAAGTGGTTGAAAGAAAACCTAAAGTTTACAGGGGAGGAATTCCCTTCATGGTTGAAGCAGGCATCGCTTACGGAGGCGAGAGTGGTGGAACGGTAGGAGGAGCTAAAAAGCTTGAGATTTTAAGGTACGCCAATAGCACACCTCTTCTTTTTGACTCGGGATCCTGCGCCATTTCAGAGGCTGTAAAGGATATTGATTGGGCGAGATATGATTTAAACAAGATTGAAGAGATGCCGATTACGGTTTTCGTGAATTTTGTTAGTGTTTTCGTTCCTTTTACCGGAACAAGCAAGCTTGCGGTCAGCCCTGAAGAGGAGATTATAAGCGAGATAAAACTTGCTTTGATGGAGTGCGCTAGAAGCATTGGAATTTATCTTCACACGCTGGAGCACGCGCATGATGAGGAGGAGAGAAGAAGCATTTTCATGAGATACATAGGAGAGGTTGCAATATGCTTAAATGATTTAACCGGAATTGATATTGAAAAAACAAAGAAAAAACTTGAAGTGATTGCAAAGGAGAGAACGGCGATAGCAGAAGAAGGGGATAAAATCGAAGAGTTGGAAGAGGAGGAGGAGAATGAAGAAGAGTGAAGACAAGAACAAAAAAACAGAAAAGCTTATTGAAGAGCTGGCGCTCAACCTTGAAAAGCAAATAGATAAAAACGAAAACCCTCACATTGAAATACCTATAAGAGGTTCTGCAAACGTCAGCTTTGATGAGGCTCTGCAGAGAATTGTTTTGGGCGATAAAAAATCTAAAAGATTTTTATTCAATGTCTCTCACGCCAGAAGGTTCATGCAAACGCTTCTCGTAGCCTCTTATGTCAAAAAGGATCTTCTCGCCAATGACTTGACAGCTACAATCAGGGATTTGTATTATGCCAAAAAACACACGATTCCAGGTTCAAAGGAAGACACTATTGATGAACAGAATGAAAGCAACTCTGCAATCGTTGACCTAGAAGTTGCCTTAGAAACATTCAGAGAAATGCTTCACCTGAGAGCTGAACCAAAGGGAAGAATGGCAGGCAAGATAGTTATAGAGGATAGAGTAAGGGACAAGGTCGATTCCATTGATTTAAGCAGAATGGGGAGCGGAGGTTGGGCAATTCCAAGCATTGTCGAGCAGATTGAATTCAAGAAAGTTGAAGTAGATTTTGTTCTTGTCGCAGAAAAAAACGCCATTTTCGACAGGTTAAACGAGGATAAGTACTGGGAGAAAAATAATTGCATTTTAATCACCACAGCTGGACAAGCAGCCAGAGGAGCTAGGAGAATCCTTCAAAGAATCAGCGAGGAGTTGAAACTTCCAATTTATTGCTTGACAGACAGTGACCCTTACGGATGGTACATTTACTCAACAATGAAATACGGTTCAATGGCTTTGGCCCATGAAAGCGCGAGGCTAGGCTGCCCTAAAATGAAGTTTTTAGGCATGAGCGCCAGCGACATAGAACATTACAATCTGCAAAAAGCCGCGATCAAGGCAAAAGAAGTTGACATTAAAAGAGCAATGGAAATCAAAAATTACAGTTGGTTCAAGCACAAAAGATGGCAGGAGGAAATCGACAAGTTCCTTGAAAAAAAATACAAAGCAGAACTACAAGCTTTGTCAAGCAAGAACCTTCAGTATATAAGCAGCACTTACATTCCTGAGAAGATTAAAAACGAAGATTTTCTTCCTTGAATTTTTTTTTAAAATATAAAAAAAAAGGTGGTTTAACATGAATCAAATAAACGAAAAAGAATTTCAGGACAAAATACTAAAAGCTAAGATAGCGATTGTCGACTTCAACGCAGTTTGGTGCCCACCATGCAAGATTTTGACTCCTATTATGGAGGAAGTTGAAAAGAACTTTCCTAACATTGTTTTCGCAGGGTTGGACGTGGACCAAAACCAAATGACCGCTGCGGCTTACGGAGTTATGAGCATTCCCACTGTCATTTTGTTCAAAAACGGCGTGGAAGCGGACAGATTTGTTGGAGCGATGCCAAAAGCCCAAGTTTTAAATTGGGTAAAGCAAAAATCTCAGCAATAGAGTTTTAAACTTTTATTTCTTTAATTTAACACAATGCCTCGGTAGCTCAGTTTCCTGTTAAAAGCAGGCTGGAAGGTAGAGCGTCTGTTTTGTTTTTAAGACGAGACTGTTAACCAACTGATGGAAATCAGAAGGTCGCAGGTTCAAGACTTTAAAAAAGTGAAAATCCTGCCCGAGGCGCTTTTTTCTTTTTAATCTAATAGTGTTTAAAAGTTTCTCTGTTCTAATTTTTTTATGACTGCTCTTCAGCCTTTGTTTTTAAAAAACCGGTTTCCACAAGTCTCCTAAGAGTTTTTTACACCTCTCCATCCAAACGAACTATTTCATTAGCGATTTTTCTATTATTTTCTTTACTTTAGAGTTTTCCAAGGCGAGTCGTAATAGCGTTGTCTGACCCCTCACTCCGCTTCCAGAGTGAATGCTACTTATCAATCCTATTTCTTCAAGCTCGTGTATATATTCTCTATACCATCTTGCGCTGATCGGCTCAAACCCAAACTTCTTTGAAATTCTCGAATAGTGGTCGTACACTTCTCCTGAAAAATAGTATTTTTCTCCGCCGTCCTCTACAAGCTTCTTGTACGAAACATCGCTTGAAGTCAAAGCCAAAGCGTACAAAACAAGCTGTTGGTGGGTTGGAAGACTGGATATAAGCTCGCTTGCCTTGTCCTCCTCAGCCATTTTTCTCGCTTCTTCAACCTCCTTGTCGGTTACCTTATCGATTTTCTTTCTTTCACTTAGCTCGCCACTTCTTAAAAGCAGGTTTAAAGCATACCTGGCGTCCCCATTCTCCCTTGCGGCTATGGCCGCAGAAAGATTGACCGCACTTTGTGTTATCGCTCCCTCTTTAAAGGCAAGCGGAACCCTCTGATTTAAAATGCCCTGAAGCTGACTTGAATTATATGTTTGAAAAACTATCTCCTCCTCACATATCGACGACTTGCTTCTCTCTCCAAGTTTCTGTTTGAACTGAATTTTGTTTGAAATTCCAATCATAGACAAACCCCCTTTTTTAATGTCGTCATTAGCCCTCGTTATGCTGTAAACCAGCGCGTCTATATCCTTCACAAAATCTATCTCATCAAGAATTATTATCATAAACCTTTCCTTCTCCTCTATCCAGTCCAAAACGGTTTCATAGAGAAGCGCAAATGAATAACCTGTTTTCGAGAATTCGTTTTTCAACTCTGAAACAAGCTTTTGAAAAACCTTGTACCTCGTGTCGTAAACCCTACAGTTCAAATACAAGCCTTTAACTCTGCTATCGTTCATCTCGCCCACTTTTTCAAGAAGCTTTTTGCTTGTTATGCTCTTGCCAGTTCCAGTTTTCCCGTAAATAAGAATGTTTTTGGGCTTGAAACCCTTAAAAACAGGCGCCACTCCCACCATCATTTTTTTAAGCTCATCCTCCCTGTACAAAAGCTCTTGCGGAACGTAGTGCGGTGATAAAACCGACTTATTCTTAAAAATAATGCTTTCTTCTATTTCGTTGAAATCCATGCTCAAACCCAATTAAAGAATTAAAAATGAAACTTAAATAAACTTTTCTTTTTTTTCACGCCAGCTCATTTATTATTTTTTTAAGTTCGAGCAAATCTTTTATTTTGAATTCAGGCTGAACTCCTTTCATTTTTTTGAATCCTTTTGTTCTTCCATCGAAAAGAACAGTTCTTATTCCAAGGATAGACGCCGCTATGTCCTCGTCAACCCTATCCCCGACCATTAGAACTTCTTCTGGCTTGGTTTCAATGAACTTGTTCGCTCTTGCAAGAAAAACCATAAAAGGAAATAAGCTGCTTTTCTCCCCTCCAACTTGAACTGACGTTATAATTATTTTGAATTTATTTTTAAAGCCGAGTTTTAAAAGTCGTTTACTCAATCTCTCAGGAGTGGTGTTTGATATCAAAGCCAGGCGCAGGTTTTTTCCAGTTATAAAATTAAGAAGTTCAGAAGCATTTTGAACCGGCTTTGAATATTTCAAATGAGCCTGCTCGTAAAGTTTTACAAGTCTTGCCAGCTGTTTAGCCGTGAGGTTCACTCCTTTTTCTTTTGCTATCAACTCAAGCGAATTTATTCTATGCCTTTCCATCTTGCCCCACATTCTGTGCCTTTTCTCCTCTATAACCCGCCGTATTTTTTCTTCGCTTGCGTTCACTCCGAATTTTTTTAGAATTCTGCTTCTCTCTTTATTTTCAGAGAGTTTCCTTCTCAAAAAATTATCGTCAGACAAAGTGTCTCCAAAATCGAATACAACCCATTTAAGCATTTAAAACACCAATAAATTAATTGAAAGACAAACTTTTTAAATCATTGGCGACTATTTATTTAATGTTATTTTACTTCAAAGGTGATTTGGAAATGAGTTTTATAGATAATATTTCAAAGGCTTTCGGGATTTCAAGCGAAATGGACGTCAACGAGTTCATGACAGCAAGACAGGCAGAGGAAGTCGACGTGATGCATCAAAAAGCGGATTTTTACGTAAAACCAATAGCACTGCAAAACGAGAATGACACCAAAATCGTTAAAGAAGAACTGCAGGCGAAGAACCTTGTTTTGCTCAACATCGCCCCTCTTACCAAAAACCCAGCGAAGCTTAAAACCGCGGTTGACGAGCTGAAAACACACGCCAGAAACATTAACGGGGACATTGCAAGGATCGACGAAGACAAGATATTGTTGACTCCTACAAACGTCAAGATAGTCAAGAAGAGAAAGTAATGCTTGATTATTAATTAAAAAAATATGAGTTTAGCGCATGCTATTCTTTATTGATAAAGAAAGAATAAGCCGTTTTTTCCAGTTCTGAAGCGAAGGGTTCGAATAATCCTTTGTTTTTTATTTTTATGTCAGGATGTCTTGCAATATTATACCCTCCCATTCTGTCTTTTACTGAATCTATAAACCGTAGTTCCTTGAGAGACTCTTTCATTGACCAACCTTTTCTTTTCATCATTCTCTGCCTTCTCATTGTTTTATTGGATGATATTCCTACAACCAGTACCTCCGCTTTTGGAATGTTTTTCTTCACAAAGTTAACCAATTCTCCGTCATATGCCCCGTCAAAAATCATATTGTTGTTTTGTGATTTTAGAATTTGATTTTTAGTTTCCTCTCTAGCTTCTTTTAGAAGAGTTTCCATTCCAATTTCTTTTATCGCATCTCTTATTCGGCTAAAGCCTCTTCTTTCAGCAACCTTATCAAGAATTGACCTTTCAGCCAAAAAAGCGAGGTTTAGTTTTTTACTTACCACCTTCGCAGCTTCTGTTTTTCCTATGGCAGAGTGGCCTGCAAGAAACATTATCTTCATTTTGACTCATTCCAGGAATTAAGAATCTGACGAGTGCCATCCTCTAAATTATTAAGATTTAAAACATCGTCTACAGCAATCCATCTGAACTCACTGTGCTCTTCGCTGATAGTTATGCTCCCATCAATCATTCCCTCGTACACTATTGTAAGTAGCTGGAATTCATCTCCCTTGATTTCAATCACATGTGAGTTGACGCAAACCACTCTTTCACTTGATGGAACAAAAATCCCGCCTGTTTCTTCTTTTATTTCTCTTTCAAGCGCTTCCATTGGCGTTTCTCCAAACTCAAGACGACCGCCCGGAAGCTGCCAAAAGCCTGGCGCGTACTTGCTTTTGGCGCTTCTTTTGAGTATTAGTATCTTCCCTTCATTTGTTGCTATCGCATTTGCAACTGCTACTATCTTCTTTGTAAGTAAAAAACTCAACCTCTAATTGTTTTAAAAATTCTTCCGTATTGTCAACTATCTTATTCACATTCTTCCATTCAGGTTTTATGCTTTTTTTTGCTTTTTCTATGCTTTCAAAAGCTAATTTGAATGTTAGGTTGTAGGGTTTTCCTTCAAGCAAGGGAAGCGATGAGTATCCCTGCTGTGCGTCTTCATCAACTTCTCTCAGATCATCTATGAATTGCGTTGCGTGGCCATACCCCTCTGAGAATCTCATTATTTTATTCTTCAAATCAGGCCTTCCAGCGTCTGTTATGGCCACAATCAATCCTATTGAAGTAAAATCAACTATGTGGTGAATTCCATCCAAATACCTAGCTTTTGTAAGCTTTTTTCCTTCCCAAAGCAGTTTAACCACTCTTTGCTGACGATAGTGATTCTGGTTTATAGATTCAATCAACGAATTCGCAACATTCTGTTTTTTAAAAAGCATTCTAATACCTTCAAGCGAGGTAATATTTCCTGAATAGATTAGGCTTGCTATATCTCTTTTTTCATTTGGTGTTTCGTCAACAACATCATCATGGGTTCCAATCGCAAGGCAAGACAATCCTATGGCCGTCAAAACATTTTCGTCTGGCTTTTTTCCAAGATCTTTCATCATTGAACTGTAAAATGCCATTGGAGATAAGCTTATGAATCTGAATGGCATTTCATTGAATTTTTTAGCAAGATCAACATCATTATATTTTTTAGATAATTGCCTTGCCTTTTGTTTAAGTATCTTTGAATAAAACGACGTTTCTCCAAAGATGTATCTTATTATGTCTGATGAATGTCCTTTTGAAATATTTTTCATAACATACTCAACTCAAAACAAAATTATTCTTAAAAAAACGCAAATCATTTTGACCTTTTAACCTGTTTTAGTATAACGTCCATAGCCGCTTCCTTGTAATCATTTTCCTTGTCCTTCTCTATCTCGTTGAATTTTTCAAGAGCGTCTTCAGCCATTTTCCTGGCAGTTTGCTCGGCATAGTCGACACTTCCATACTGCTTGAACTTGTCGGCAATAAAGTTTATTTCTTCAGTTGTTTTGTCTCCTCTCTTTTTTGCGTATATTTCCTCCGCTTTTTGCAGGTCTGACTTGCTGGCATTTTGCACGAAATGCCATAAAATAATAGTTTTCACTCCTTCCTTTATGTCGTTTCTAACGCTCTTTCCCATCGTCTTCTCGTCAGAAGTAACGTCAAGAATATCGTCCTTTATTTGAAAAGCATTCCCTAGATTTTCTCCGTACTCTCTTATTCTTTCAACTTGCTTTGAATCCGCGTCGGCGGTTATAGCTCCGAACTGCATTGGCCCATAAACGCTGTAGTATGCTGTTTTCTCATGAATAGACTTGAAATAATCCTCTTGAGTGAAGTCAGTTATTGTTTTCCTTTTTGTGAGAGTCATGTCTAAATATTGCCCTTCGGCGGTTGTTAGGAGCATTTCATAGAATTTTCTGAAGAAGTTATCTCCAACGCCTGGCTTTATTTTGTTCAGGTTGTCCATAGCGTCTTTTGCTATTTTCCAGTCTATCATGTGAAGGGCGTCTCCGGCGTTTATAGCTAAATCTTCTCCATATAAAATGTATGCTGATGGTTTGCCCCGCCTTAGTTCTGCTTTGTCTTCCCAATCGTCATGCATTAAAATCCAATCTTCAGAGGTTTGCATTGCGGATGCAGGCAGTATTGCCTCTTCTATTCCTCCCCCGTATAGCGCGTTCCAAAGCACTGTGAGCATTGCTCTTCCGTACTTTCCCTTCCTGTCAACATAGTCTCTTACCATTTCGTAGTGTTTTTTCGGTTCTCTGTCAGGAATGTAAGTGCAGGTTGTTTTGTAGATCTTGTCTTTGTATTTTGAGGCGAATTCTTCGTAGTTCATTTTTTAAAAAACACCTTTTCGCATTTAATAAATAATGATTGAAAAGTCAAGGTTTTTAAAATATGAGGATGAAAAAAATTGAATTTAAATCTGCTGATGAAAAACAATTACAAAACAATGATTTTTTTAAAAAAGGCAATTCTTTTGTGTGATTTTATTTAAAGGGTTTTAATACTGCTTTCCTACATAAACGTAATGCTTTGCTTCTTTTCCGCACACAACACACTTCTTGTTTTCAGGGTTTTCCTTCACATCGAATCTTTCCCCTCTAACATCCACATGAAGCCTTTCCTTCAGCTTTTCATTGCATTCCTTTCCGTCAATTTCAACACTGCAGAACGGAATCATCACAAAACCTCCCTTCTCCTTTATCGTTTTTTCCAGCTCCTCTAAGCTATAGGCTTTTGAAGTATTGTCCAAGAAGAAATCATCTGCTCTTTTCAAAAGGAACCTCTGTATTTCAACCGCTATATCTTTTATCTTCTCAACAATCTGTTCTTCTTTTATCTTGATTTTCTTGCCATCAAATCTTTTTGCCACGGTTAGTTCCTTGGATTCCAATTCCTTATCGCCGAGTTCTATCCTTAATGGTACTCCCTTCATCTCCCAGAAGTTGAATTTGAATCCAGGTGATTTGTTTGAAGCGTCAATCCTTGCCCTGAAACCCGCGTTTTCAAGCGTCTTTTTGACTTCCTCTGCTTTTTTTTCAATCTTCTTATCATCCTTTGAGTGGATTGGTATTATCATTATCTGATAAGGAGCTAGTTTAAATGGCAGGATCAAACCCCTGTCATCCCCGCTTACTGAAATCAAAGACGCAAACATCCTCCAAATCGCAGGACCGTAACAAGTCTGCCACGCGAAATCATTCTTTCCATTCTCGTCAAGAAAAGTTATATTGAAAGCCTTTGCAAAGTTCTGACCTAAAAGGTGAGTTGAAGGCTGCTGCAATATTCTACCATCAGGCATAAGGGAATCCGCAGCATAAGTATGTATCGCTCCTGGAAACTTATCCCATTCAGGCCTTTGGAAAAAAATGAAGGGAATGCAAAACTCCTGGTGCATTATATTCTCAGTCATCTGCATGTCCTGCAAAACCTGGTCTTCAGCATCCTTTTTCGAAGAAAATGCACAGTGGCTTTCAATCCAGTGAAACTCCCTTCCTCTAAGAAAAGGCCTAGTTGATTTTGTCTCATGCCTCCACACTTGAGTCGATTGATATATTTTAAGCGGTAGATCCGACTTCCCCTGAATCCAAAGCGAAAACATTTTGTACATTGCAGTCTCGCTTGTAGGCCTTAAAGCAAGTGGTTCTTCAAGCTCCTTGTCCCCTCCCCTGGTTATCCAGAAAACCTCTGCTTTAAATCCTTCAACATGCTCTTTTTCAATTTCAAAATTCTCCTTTGGAATAACCGCCGGAAACCACGCTGGCAAGTGGTTGTTTTTCTCCAATTCCTCCTCGTATAAAGCATACATTTTTTTCATTATCATGACCGCCCACGGCATGTTCACTACAAAACCCTTCACATTGTACCTCAGGTCAGCGAGCTCCGCTTCTTTTATTATTTCGGTAAACCACTCTGAGAAATTGTCATTTTTTGAAATGTTCAAACTCGTCACCTTGTCTTTAAAGATTGATTGAATTAATGTTTTAACAATTTAAAACCCTTTCTATTTTTTACGCTTATTTAATTATTTGAAAAGTTAAGAGGTTAAAATGTTTGGTGGCGCGGTTAGATATCCAAACCCTCCTCCACCACCGTTGTTTCCGTAATACCACGCTTCATACTGGCCATTTGTAAATATTATTGAGTTTATAAAAGATTGATTTATGCTTCCACTGTCCCAACAACCAGGTGTTGACGTTAACGTCGCATACGGTGCAGTCCAGGTAATTCCATCAGCGGAGGTGCTGGCTTCGGTGACAAAGTCAGGAAAGTTTACATTTAGTGAACCAAGCGACATATAATAAACAGAATTTTTTAGCACAACGATAGATATCATGTTTGCTATAACCGGACCTCCAGTTCCATTCCACCGAGTCCAGGTAATTCCATCAGCGGATGTTGCGTAGCCAACACTTGTATTAAAATCGCCTGTGGAGTTTTTAGCTGAATACCACATTTTGTAAGTGTCTCCATCTTTTATAATAGCCATACTTGGAGCTATAGAGACGTTATCCCACGTTCCGGTGCTGTTAGGAAAAAAGACAGGATTACTTTGGTATTTGACCCAATTTATCGACACGTTTGGTGAAGTGGCATAGCCTATGGACTGCCCAGGATCGTTTTGCCAGGAACTATCAACGTTTGTATTATTGCTTCCCATATACCACATTTTGAATTCATTGTCATTGCTATCATATATTACAACCGGCACTCCTATGGAATTGTTGTCCCAACCAGTGGGCGAAGGGTTTAGTATCGAATCATTCATCACAGTCCAATTGATTCCATTTGTAGAGTTCAAAACACCTATATTTCCTTGGCCTGTTGGACCTCCGGTTTCATTTGAATAAAATGCATAATAAACACCATTAACATATATAACATTAATAGTAGGATTTTGAAGAAAAGATATAACCGGCGTGGAACAGCTGAATTTTGTCCAGGCTCCAGGCACTTCAGGGATTTGAGAAATGGTGTTTAGAATCTCATTCGTGCCTTGGATGTTGGCGTTAGCAGGCGACAGCACAACACTTTTCAGAATCACTATAATCAAAATCACGATTAAAAGAACGCCTGCCAGAAGAAGAATGTATTCAAAAGCACCCTGGCCTCGTTTTCCGCTCATTATTCAATTATTTAAAAACACAGTTAATTTAAAATTTTCTATTAGGTGATTAGTGAGTTTTCGGACCAAATTGGCGTAATACGCCAATTAGTAGTGGGTATAGCGGTTCGTTTCTATGGTTGAACCGG
>JAMCXP010000018.1 GCA_023474775.1 Candidatus Martarchaeota archaeon | reverse complement strand
TCAACGCTTAAAACGTTAGAAAAATCTTTTTTAATCCCGCTCTTGAAATTGTAAGCTTTGTCCTCGTCCACGAAAACCTCAAACTTTTCACCCCCTTTCTCCAGCCGGGCTATTATAGAACCCTCAAGCAAGCAAAAATCACCATTTCACGAATTTCAATCTTTACCGCCCAAAAAAGCGGCTATCTCAGTTTTAGAGTAAATTTTCATCACTCCGTCGTTTGAAATAAAAGTAATGTCAACCATTGAAGCAGTTAGTTTCTCCTCCACGCACTTCTTTAAACCTTTCAATGCAAGTTTTATAGCGTCATTCAAATTCATTTTGTCTTTGTACTCCTTTTCGAAAAGCTCTTCAACAATTTTCTTTCCGCTTCCTATGGCTGTGGCTCTGTACTCAAACAACGCCCCGCTTGGATCAGTCTCGAAAAGCCGGCTCTCGCTGTTCACTCCTGCTATCAAAAGCGAAACACCATAAGGCCTAACTCCAGCGTACTGAGTAAAAAATTGAATGTGATCCCCTATGTTTTTAGCAAGACTGTCAACAGATATCGGCTCGTCATAAGTAAGGCGGTGATTTTGAGCTTCCAACCTGGCAAAATCAACAAGCTTTCTAGCGTCGGCAACCAAGCCGCTTGAAGCGGCTGCTATATGACTGTCAATAGCGTATATTTTCTCATGAGATTGTTCAATTAAGAGAGGAGAATAGATTCTTTTATGAGCTATCAAAACAACACCCTCAGCGCATATTAATCCAATGCTAGTAGTTCCTGTTTTAACCGCTTCCCTGGCGTACTCTACTTGAAAAAGTCTTCCGTCGGGAGAGAAAACCGTTATCGCTCTGTCATATGCACTTTGTTGAGGAGGATACATTTTAAAATTACCACCAATAAGACTTATTGAATTTTTAATTTAAACGATATTTATTATAAACATAATCAATAATAATCTTTTTGTTGAATTTTAATTTAAAAAATTAAATTCAAAAAATGCTAGTTAGACGTCAATGCTTTTATAGTGCCGCTTATCTTTACAATTCTTACCACTGCTGAATTACCTCCATCCCTTACTTTAAGAGCGGTTGCAGCTATAACTTGTTCAAGCCCTTTAAGATAACACTTTGCAACCCATTTATCCTTAAACTGAAAAAGAATCTTAAAATTGAATTCCGAAACTCCATTCTCACCGATAAAACTCGAAACAGCCCTTTCTATCAAATCCCTGCCTCCGCTTGATTCTATAAGCAAATACCTGCTTTTAATCTTCAAAAAACAACACCTAATTTTTCAACTCTGCCAGAAAAAGCGTACTCTGCCTGTCTGTAGTCCAACCCAAGGGTTACGCCAATGGCAATCCATTCCCTTGGAGTTTTAAGTTCACTTTCATCCATTGCCCTGCTAGTGAAAACAAAACAAGCTTTTTTCCTAAGGCAGAATTTAAGAAAAAGTCTTACTCTATTCATAAACCTGGCTCTTTCCGTCCCCTCCAACCTGAGAAAAAACGAAACAGGTATTTCAAAACATTTGTTTCCCTCAAGCACGCTTTTCGTTAATAATTTATTCTCATAAAATTTTTTAACCCTGAAAGGGTTTACAAGGGCGAAGTTTTTTTTCTTGCACTCTCCTACAACTTTCTTTTCATCTCCCTCTATCACAGGAAGTGAAACTACTTTTTCAAACCCGAGCTGCCTTTCCTTTTCAGCCAGAAGAGGTTTGGAAATATTCAAATCATAAAATTTCATTCAAGCTTCACTTAACAAATAAAAGAATAATAAGGCTTGCTACTATTCCAACGAAAAACAAAAATGGAACTATAATTTTTACCATGGAAATCAAAGCGTTTATAGTGCCAATGAACTCTGAAGATTTTTGAACTCCCAAAACGTTAATTTTAATGGTTCCAGTTTCAACCTTAGCACGGCAATTCTTAACATTTTTCAATGCCTTTTCAACAGTCTCCAACGCAGTTGGAATCAAACTTTCGTCAGTCAAAGGATTATGAATCCCTTTTACAAGATTAACATAATGAGAGTCTGTTGTGAAAACATCGACAAAATCAAAACCCTTCACCGAACTTATAAGTTTCTCTCTAAACGAGGGAGTGCAATTATTAGCGTCAAAAACTATCAAGCAATGTTTTTCAACTCCTTCTATAACCGCAACTTTAATACCTGCCATTCCAACCTGCTTTGAGTTAACGGCTGTTTCAGCAAAACCTATTCTTAGATTTTCAGAAGACCTAGACTTTTTTATGGTTTCAACGCTTTTCATTAACCTTTCAAAAACATCACTTCCGAAAAAACTTATGCTTCCCCTTGAATTATGCCTGTCCACTATAACCGCGTCACTGAAAAAAGACAAAGCCCTGCTTCTTAAAGCAAAACCTATCGCCTGATCTATATCCTCTGTCGCCGAAGGAGCATTTGAAAAGGTAAGAAAAGCTTTGCCGCCAACGTCAAAACCATCAATCATGCTACTTCCTACCTTCGAGTGAAGAAAAGAAATTCTAGAAGAATAAACCCCTTTTTTTACAAGAGACTCCACTTCTTCGTTTACTATTTTCACGCTTGAAGCACTCACAGGATTGAAATCATGATTAGCCGCCCCCTTAAAAACAATAACAGGACAGCCGTATTTTTTTTCAAGATGCTCCGAAATTAAATATGGAAAAGTACTCCCCCCAAGAGTTCCAAGAGGCCCATAGTGAACCATTGGAACCACAAACATGCCTTCAAAACCCTTGTTTTTAAATGAAACCACGCTTACAAGAGTGTTGACTTTTTCAGAAGAAACGCTGAACAAAGTTTCCAGTTCCCTACCTCCGCTGAGCCATTGAGACATGAAAAACCTTGAAACCTGAACTGCTGAAACACCAAAATTTCTTTTTGTCGGAGCGTTTATTACAACCTCTACGCTCCACAAAACCAGAAGAAAAATTAATATGGTTATAACAAGCTGCAAAAAAATAGTAAAGGAATTAAACGCCAACGGCTGCAAAAAACCAATCAGTTTCCAGAAAAGCAGGAAAAAAAGAAAAAGAACTGGCTGAATGAAACTTAAAACAAAGCTTTTTAGTTTAAAGTTGAAAGCGAAGAAAAGTACAACAAACCAAAGCAGGTAGACAAGAGCGCTTGAAACAACTGCAAGAACAATCATACCTTGCCCGAATCCAACTTCTGAAAACAAAAGTCCAAGAAAAGAAAAAAGAAGAAAAACAACAAGCCCCACCATTCCAGTAAAAAGAGAATGATTAACATTCTTGAATTTTTTAACGCCAGAAACAATGAAAGTGGGAATTAAAACAGAAAACAACAACACAACAGAAGAAAGACCTAGAACAAGAGATTTAACCGAAAGACCGAAAGCGAAAGCGCTCCAGAAGAAACCGAAAAGCAGTGACAACACCAAAGAATAAAATAGGATTTTGCCAGTTGACGGGATATTAAAGAAGATTTTAGTGAAAAACAAAGCCTTGTCTCTTAAATCATTCAAATTCAATCAACCTTATCTTCAGCCAGACGTTTTTTAAGAAACTCTGCATTTTCTATAAACTCACTAACAATCAACTTAAAGCTCTTTTTTTTATTGTAAGAGATTTTCATCAGTTCAAGCGTAAGATAGCGCAGCTCACTGTTAACCGCCGCAATGTCATCAAAATCGCTCCATTCTTCATCCATAGCTAATAATTAAATGAAAAAAAATAAAAATACGACTGAGAAAATAAAACACGTGAAAATCGCCGGTTTGGATGTAGAAGAAAAAAAAATATCTGAAAAAGTCGCTGTGATAAGTCCGGGCTTTAGAGCAACAAAAAACGAGAAATACCTAAGAAAAATAAAGGATGAAATCGAAAAAAGGGGAATATCAACTATAATATTCACATTCAGAATGAAAAAAATAACCATTGAAAGCGAGCTTAACGACCTGAATAAAATGGTAAAAAAAGCAGAAAAGTATGAAAAGATAGCACTAGTGGGGCATAGTTTTGGAGGGCTTATATCAATGATCTACGCAGGAAGTGAAAAAGAAAAAAAAATAAAAGCGTTGGTTTTACTATCCGCTCCTGCAAGCGAAAAATCCAATGGTAGAGAGTGGGTTAAAAAGCTTAAAAAAGAACTAAAAGAAGATAAAGCAATGCTTAAAATTAGAAAAATTAAAATTCCAACTCTTATAATTCAAGGAGTTTTTGACGAAAGAATTTCAAAAAATAGCGGGAGGATTCTAAAAAAAAAGATAAATGGAAGCGAGCTTAAGGAATTCAAAACAGACCATTTCTACACAAATAAAAGGGAACTTAAAAAAATAAGCATGGAAACCGCAAAATGGATTGAAAGACAACTAAAGTAATAAAAACAACAAAAACCAAAAGATAATGCGTGAATCTGGAAAAAATATGCCCGTCGTGCGGAAGAAGTGGAGTTGAATTCATAGGCAGCTTCTGCAAGGACTGCTACCTAAATAAAAACAAGCTTATAGAAGTGCCAAGAGTGGTTGATTTTTACCCCTTGTATTTC
>JAMCXP010000012.1 GCA_023474775.1 Candidatus Martarchaeota archaeon | reverse complement strand
TTGGAAGAAAATGCGTTTTGACAAAAGGCAGGAGGGCTGGAAATGAAGTTGAAATAACCGAAGTTATAGACTCCGGTTTTGTGAAAGTCAAGGATGCAAAGGGCAAGATTAGAAAGGCAAATATTTCACACCTAGAGCCAATGTGAAAAAATGATCAAGCTGCTTAAAGAAAAGTTTGAGAAGGGCAAAAAGCCTGCTGAGCGCGGCTTGGATGAAAAATTAAAGTTCGGGGTAATTATAATAGACAAGCCTATTGGGCCCACGAGCCACGAAACCGCTAGTTTTGTAAAGAAAATTCTGCATTTAGGCAAAACCGGCCACACAGGCACTCTTGACCACAACGTTTCAGGTGTTATGGTGGTTCTTCTTGAGAACTCCTGCAAAACAGCTGTTTTGTTCAAAAATAATATCAAGAATTACGTGGGCGTTTTGAAGCTTGAAAGAGATTTGAGCGAAGATGAAGTGAAAAAAGCCATGCGTCTTTTTGTAGGGGATATTTACCAAAAACCTCCTCTTGCCAGCGCTGTGGCAAAAAAACTAAGAATCCGAAGGATTTATGAGTTTGATTTTATAGAGAAAAAGGGATCGAGGGTTTTGTTCAAGGCAAGGGTTGATGCTGGAACTTATATCAGAACTTTATGCTTCCACTTGGGGGAGTTTTTAGGGGTTGGCGCGGAGATGGAAGAATTAAGAAGAACTGAAAGCGGTGTTTTCAGTGAAAATCAGGCAGTTATTCTTCAAAAGCTGGTTGACGCTTACTGGATTTACTCTCAGGGCAGTGAAAAAAAGCTGAATAAAATTATTTTAAACATCGAGGATGTTTTGAAAATGATGAAGGTTAAAAGGGTTATCGCAAGCGATTTCGCCCTGCATTCAATTTCAACTGGCGCTGATCTCGCGGTTCCAGGAATTGTTGAAATGGACGAGTTTGATAAAGGAGAGGTTTTGGGAATTTTCACAGGCAAAGGAGAGATCGTCTGCATTGGAAAAACCCTGATGAGTTCGGAAGAGATTTTAAATTCAAAAAAAGGGATTGCCATTGATGTTGAAAGAGTAATCCACTCTTTCTGAGATTTATTGTTAGACTTCAAATCTATTAGTTGTTTTTGTTTAACTAAACCACCTTAAAAATGGCTTTTAGTTATTGCGGTTATCCTTATCTTTTGGCTGGGTTTCCTTTCAATAACACTCTGCTTGTTACAAACATGCATTAGAATGAAATAAAAGCTAAATCGCAAAAAAATAAACGATTTTGAAAATATATTTGGTTTGACTGTTAACTGCCTATTTAATTAAAGCGTTTATTTTTTTGCGTCTTCAATGTTTTTCTTGTAAAGTTTTTTTGCGTTTTCGATTTCTTCTATTTTCAACGGATAAGTTCTATAGTCAGAGTAGGATATTTTCATGTTTGAGTCTTTGAACTGTTTTTTGATTTCCTTTATCTGATCGCCAGATATTGTTTTCAGCGCCATGACTGCCCCGCAGCTTTTGCATTTCATGAACAACGCTTCATGATTCCACAATTGCTTGTACCCGCAGTTTCCGCACGCCACTATTGTTATTTTGATTGTTTCTGTCATTTTGGAAACCTCTTTTTGTTTTCTTTCAGCGCTTCTACTCCGGGAAGCTTCTCACCGCTCATGAAGTCAAGAAGTGCTCCGCCGGCAAGGCTGATGTGTGATATCTTACTTTTATCTATTTTAAACATGTCCATCGCTTCTATTATATGCCCTCCTCCTGTCAGAGTGAAGGCTTTAGCCTGCTCGAAGCTTTTTAATACTATTTCAGTTCCTGTTCTGAATTGCTCTTCTTCTATTCTTCCCATTGGCCCTTTCAGGTAAATGGTCTTTCCCAATTGTATTATTTCAGCGTACTTCTTTGCCGTTTCGGTTCCAATGTCTTCTATAGGGTTTCCCTGGGTCTCAGAGTTTTTCTTTACTTCAGCTCTTTTACCGTTTATCTTAACCGCATAGTCTATAGGGCCGGCTATTATTTCAGGATATTCCTGCTGCAGTTGCTTTAGAATTTGCAGTGGTTTTTCCCATTTTTTGATTTCCTCATCTTCTTTTTCTGATAGAGTCCAGCCTTTTGTTTTCGCATACAAGACTGCCATTACCCCTCCAAGCAGCACCGCATTAACAAGCTCTTTTTCAAGAGCATATTTCATTAATTTAACGTCGTCCTCGGGCTTGGCGCCACCCAAAACATAAACCACTGGACTGGCACCGCCATGTATTTTTGAGTTTCCTTCTATTTCTTTCTGCATTTGAATTCCGGCTCCTGATTGAAGCGTTTGAGTGAATCCTGTTATAGAACAATGGTTTCTGTGGCTTGCGGAGTAGGCGTCATTTATGAAGAGTTGCGCAAGGGGAGAGAGAGTTTTTATCATAATGCTTTTAGAATGCTCTTCGGGCGTTAAGTCAAGCGTTTCCTCAGCCAGAAATCTTATGTTTTGAAGCAGAATTGTTTCTCCCTTTTTCATTATTTTTATTCTCTCCCTGGCGTATTTTCCTATATTATCGTCTATAAATTCTATGTTAAATCCGCATGATTCAGATAGTTTATGCGCGTGCTGCTCCATTGGAATGAAATCCTCGTCTCCTGGCCTGCCCTGGTGCGCGATTATAATGGTTTTGCAGTTTTTTGACTTCAGATATTTTATCGTTTCAACGCTGGATTCTATTCTTTCGGTTGATTGAATCATTCCATTTTCAAGAGGGCTGTTTATATCAAGTCTTAGAATTACGGTTTTTTCTTGCAATGGAAGGTCTTCAAGGGTGTAATAGTCCATTTTTTCATCTTATTTATACATGTAATTGGCAAGTTCTACAAGTTTGGTTGAATATCCGTATTCATTGTCATACCATGAAAAGATTTTTGCCATATCTCCTATGGCGTTTGTAAGCTTGCCGTCTATTATTGAAGTGTGGGATTCTCCCTTTATGTCTGACGACACGAGCTCTTCTTCCGAGTATTTCATCACTCCCTTCATTTTTGTTTCGCTCGCTTTTTTAAGAGATTCGTTTATCTGCTCTTTTGTCGCCTGCTTTTCCAGTTGAAGCGTCAAGTCACTTATAGAGCCTACGGAAACAGGCACTCTTAATGCTATTCCATCCATCCTTCCCTTTAATTCCGGAATAACCTCATAAATCGCTTTAGCGGCTCCGGTCGAAGTTGGAATGGTATTTATTGCCGCTGCTCTAGCTCTTCTAAGGTCTTTGTGCGGCAGATCTAATATTCGCTGGTCGTTTGTGTAGGCGTGGGCAGTTGTCAGAAATCCCTTGATTATTTTGAACTCATCCATTATCACTTTTAAGGGAGGGGCTATTGAATTGGTTGTGCAGGACGCCATTGAAACGATTTGCATTGAATTGTTGTATTTTTCCTGGTTGACTCCCATTATTATGGTGGCGTCAGGGTTTTTAGCCGGAGCGGTTATAAGCACTTTTTTAGCGCCAGCGGTTACGTGTTTAAGCGCCTCGTTTCTTTCTGTGAACAGCCCGCTGCTTTCTATCACCAAATCAACTCCGTACTCCTTCCAGGTAAGTTGAAGTGGATCTTTTACCGCCAGGATTTTAATCTCAGTTCCGTTGAATGCCAGGGTTGTCTCAGAGTTGGTTATATTGTCTTTTAAAGTTCCGAAGTTTGAATCGTATTTCAGGAGATGCGCCAGTGTTTTAGCATCTGTAAGATCGTTTATCGCAACTATTTGAAATTTGCTTTTGAACTCCTCGTTTTGCATCGCTATTCTGAAAAACAATCTTCCTATTCTTCCAAAACCGTTTATCGCAACTTTAATCATTTTTTCATCACTGTTTTTTGTTTGTCTCTCCTGTTTTTTAAGCTTTTTCTTTTCATTTTTTCTATTAAAAGCTTAAAGCGGAAC
Organism: Candidatus Martarchaeota archaeon; assembly: GCA_023474775.1. Taxonomy (GTDB): domain Archaea; phylum Micrarchaeota; class Micrarchaeia; order Norongarragalinales; family UBA8480; genus DTNV01. The sequence continues at coordinate 913 of JAMCXP010000012.1, read as the reverse complement.
ATTTTTTAGTTTTTTACTCTCTTTTTATGGTTCATGCGTGAAAAATCAGGGCAAGGGTCTCTTTTTAATGAGAGTTTAAAAGAAGTTTTAGAGCCTCTTCCGATTCTTTCAAAGCACCACAAAGAGGTCGGAGAGTGGAATTTAAACAAAAGAGAGTTAGATGAATTTAAAGAATTTGGATTGAAGGTGCACGCACATATTTTAAAGGGGGAAAATCTTGAGGACATTAAAAGATCTTACCCTCTCAATCCTTTGATTAAAATGCCAACATTGTTTGAAAAGGGAAGCGAAAACAGGTATGAGAAGGCTTTTAAATGGTTTAAAAGCTTTGAAAAAAAGAAGGAAGAATATATTCAAGATGTCAAATACTTTAAGGAAAATTTCAGCAAACTACAGGATCATTTTAATGAAATGAATTTAAGCAAGTTTGAAAATGATAAGAAAGCATTTGATTTTTTCTTCGCAAGCGGCAAAGGATATTTTAAGGCCGGAAAACTTCCAGAGTTTCTTTTTTACGCCAGGATAAAACCCGAAGAGCTTGGAAACATGAAGAAGATTAAGGAAAGACTTAATGAAGACGCCATCCGGAAGGCGCTTGAAAAGATTGAAGCAATCCTGTCCAAGCAGTGAGATGTTTCAAGAAAGATTGATTTCTTTGAGCGTTTCGTGCGCAACACCGTTTTTTTCAAAAACGCTTTTCTTCAAAAGGATTTTGCAGGTTTTGAACGAGCCAAATTTCTTATTGTTTTTCTCAACCCATTCGTTCAGATTGCATTTTTCTTTTATTCTTCCCAAAGTGAGGTGCGGATGAAAATCTTTCTCTTCTGTTTTGATTCCAATTGATTGAACAATTCTTTTAAGCTGCGAGTGAAGGTTTTCAATTTCACTGCTTTCCAATCCAATCCAAAAAACT
>JAMCXP010000046.1 GCA_023474775.1 Candidatus Martarchaeota archaeon | reverse complement strand
TAAAGGTGAATTGAATTACAGAGTTGAAAATTCTGGTGATAGTATTGCTAGCTACTTAGATTATGCTGAAAATATTTTAAACCACACTGCGTTGTGGCGTAATAATCTGGATATTGGAGCGCCTTTAAAATATTTTGGCGGTGATTTCAATTTTATTAGGGTTTTTAAAGTTGATTCAAATGATAATTTATATTTTAATAAAAATTATACTGACTCGGGAGATTCTTGCCCTCCTGTTTCAAATACTGTTAACTCTATTTTGACTAATACTCTAGGGTCAGAGTCTAATTTTGTGTCTTCTACTATTTTTAGTCCTCTTCGTAAAATTCCACGTGGTTTTTATGTTGTTAATTATAGTTATTCGGTTGATTCAGATGGAAATGCAGTTGGAGGATATAATGGGTGGATTATTCAATCTACTCCGCTTGTCTTAAATTCAGGCAATTATTTTCAGAATTTTGGCAATGGGGGGTGTGATTTCACTCAAATACCTTCAAGCTTGCCTTTATGTGGGTATGTTTTTTCAACAAACAATTATAATACTTTTTTAGGTGGGAAAGGATTGGGAAATTGTGTTCTTTCAAGCAGTGCTTATATTGGAAATTCTTTTAAAAATAATAATCTTGCCTCTTATTTGTCAAATGCTGGTGCCAGCCAACTTTCCACTGACGATATTTTTTATACTTCTAGCTTAATTCCATTGAACTTTTCTTGCACTTTTCCAAATTGTTTTCAGGGTTCTCTTCAAAATTATCCTTTAATTAATTTTATTAATTTTCCAGCATCTCCTATTTCAAGTTCCTTCATGCCTGCTCAATGTTCTTTATTTAATCTATTCACTTTTGGAGTTTTTGACGATGCTGGAGATGTTTTTATAAACAACCCTGGTAGTTGTGGTAATGGCCTTATGCTAACTCCCAACCCTAATAAAATGGAAGCAACCGCAAATAGCAACACTTTAGTGTCATCATCAATATTCAATAATTTTAACGCTCAAGGGCTGCACTAAGCTTGTTTTCAATCTTTAATAGATACTTTTTTATTTATTTCTACCCTACTTTCTTAATTAATGAATCCCTTACTTAAAATTTACTTTGTCTTGGAAGGAAATTACTACAAACTAATGGATTTTATGCAGTCTCATGGTTTAAAAGTTTATAACTTTTTTATAAGCCCCTTAGAAGAAAGGAGAATTCCGAGCTTCCCTGTTTTTGTTTTGGCTGTTTTGCTGGTTTTAATCGGGTTGTTTTTTGCTCTTTCACCAGCGCAGAGCGTTCCAAGCAACAGTTTTGTGATAAGGGTTTTGAGCAACGGTACTCCTGTTGGCAATGCGAGCGTTAGTTTTATCGGAGCTTCAAACTCTTTTCTTGGAAGGGTTTTGACCAATGCTAGAGGCGAGACTGTTTTTACTGGAACTGCCCTGAGCGCGGTTGTCTCTGCTTCTGGTTTTAATCAAACGAAGATTGTTTTGCAGCCTGGTTTGAACATTGTCTCATTGAGCGCTGTTGTTATTCCTATTTATAATTCTTCAACCCCTGCAACGTACAATAATGTCTCAAATTCAAGTGCGGGTTTTGTTGGCTCTTCCACTGCCACTCCTTTAGGTACTAATTCAAAGATTAATGGCAATTCCACTCTGGTTGTTTCTCTTCAAGCGGTTGACGGTAGCAGCGTTGATGGCTTTGTAACTGTTTACGATAATTACACCGGTCAGTCGGTTGCAAGCGGTGAAACGAGCGGCGGGGTGATTAGTTTTATTCTTCCTGTAGGTGAAACTGTTTATTTCAGCGTTCAGGGTTTTACTTTGACTTCCAACAATCCTTTTTCATTGCAGAGCGGAGTTAATAACCTGCTTTTGACTGTCTCTTCCTTTTCTTCAACATCAGGCAGTTGGCTTAACGTTTTTAATTCTTCTGACAATTCAAGTGTTTCTAGTTTCAGCGTTTTTGTTTTGAACTCCGCAAACCAGGTTGTTTTTTCAGGCTCTGGAGTTAACGGAAGCGTTTTTTTGAATCTGAGCGACGGTGATTATTACGCTGTTGTTCAAGCAAAAGGTTTTGTTGACGGTTTTTCAAGTTTCTTCACCCTTCCTTCAAACGTTAGTGTTTCACTGAATCCCATAAGTGTGAGCAACACTGCTAGTTTGATTGTCAGTGTCTTTAACGATCAAGGAAATCCTGTTGCAAGCGGAAGTATTAGCTTGTGGAGCGGTGGTTTGATGCTTGCGCCTCCTCAGAATTTCAGCGGTGAAGCTATTTTTTCTTCTCTTCCTATTAATATCAATGTAATTGTCATGGCAAGTGTCATTGACGAAACAGGATCTAACAGCACGTTTTTGGTTTCTGGCGTGAATAACGCCAGTATTTTTGTTTTTACGAATTTCGGTTTTGTTAACGTTTCTGCTTTTGATTTTTTCACAGGATCGCCTTTGAATTTCAACGCAAGCTCAAACTTCAGCAATGTGCTGGGCAATCAGACGGTTTATTGCTCTTCAAGCAGTAGTTGCTTGTTGAAAGTTGAGGCTGATTTTAATGGAGTGGTTGATGTTTCAAGTAACGGTTATTTTGATGCTTTTATGCCTTTTGAAGTTGGTGTTAGCAATACAACCAGCGTTTTGGCTGGCTTGGTTAACTCTTCCTTAGGGGAAGGTGTGCGTTTCACTGGGATTTATCCTTATGACAGTGGAATTGTTGGTTCAAATAGTGTTTCAAGCCTGTTTTTTGACACTCCTTATTACGCTTGTTTGAATGTTGATTCGAAGAACGGTTCCAGTTACAGCGGTTTTTATTTCAGCACTGCCGACGGGCAAATATTCAACGCTACTTCTGTCAATATCAATGGCGGCGGTGCCGGAAATTGCACTGGGGAGAAGGCTGATTTTAACTCTAATAATTATAGCTGGATTGACGCAAGGCAAGGAGGTGTGATGTCTGGCTTGCAGTGTGTTGCTTTTTCAATTCCTTATTCTAACAATGCTTTTTTGAACGAGAGTTTTGGTTATAGAATGTACAGCGTTTCTAGCATAAATAACACTGCTTTTTGGTTTTATTATCCGTTCAATCAGAGTATTGGTTTTAATCAAACAGATGAATGCACCCCGCCTGTTTTGAATTACTTTGCAAATGTTTCAAGCCCCAATGATGCTCTGGGAAGCGTTGGTAATTTGAGCGTGGATTTCAGCCAAAGTTTGTTGAATGGAAGCTCTTTCAGTTGCGGCGACGGAATGCAGAATTCTAATTGCAATGACTTTAAGGCTTTCAGCGACCCTGATGGTTTTGGAACGGCTGGACCGTTGATTGTTAATTTCAGCGTCAACGCCAATGTTTTGAATAATAATTATTTTCTTTACTTAATGTCGCCTGGCAATAATATTTTAAGCGTTAACCTAACATCAACCAGCGCTATTGCCGTTCCCTTAACAAATGTTCCTGCTGGTTGGAGTGGTTGGGATGTGAGTGGAGGTTTAGATGTAGGTGTTATAACTGGTTATGCTTTGTTGAATTTAAGCACCTCATCTTCATCTTCTTATCAAAACCCTGTTTCTGAATCTTCTTTGATTAACGTCAATTTCAGCAATGGGACTTCTTCTATAGAAGCTTCGTTTTTGATTAATTCCACTCCATTGTACCCTCCAAATATTTTCGCTGGTTTTGATTGCACTCATGTTCCTTTTGTTAACTTGACTTATAACAGCAATATTCCTTCTCAGAGCGGTGACAGATTGAGTGGTTGGGTGAGCAGCTGCTATAACATTCCAATGATGGTCAGCGACGTGTTTCCTGCTGACGCGTTTAAGGTTTACATAGGTGGTGATTTTGCGCATCCGCTTCTTTATGATTCTCAGGCTGATCCTAATCCCTTGTCAAAATGTTTTGAATTGGATGATAATAATAAAAAATTTTACAACGACTCGTTTGGAAATTATACCATAATACGATTTGATCCTTATTATCCAAACTGCCCTTTGACTGTTGTTGACGGCTCTCTTGTGTGGAGGAGTAATTCTAGCGTTTCTGGCAATGTTACTTTTGATTTTTTGTTTGGAAGTTCAATTCCTTCTATTGGTAATTGCCCCGCGTGGGCGGGTGGGATTGGTGACTGCACTTTTTTAAACATAAATGTTATCAGCATGGGCACAGGCGAGGGTTTGAACCTGCTTCCCGTTGTGTTAAACGGGTATGTTTATAATTTATCGTCTTTTTATCCTTTGAGTGTTTATCCTTTAAATCCACAATTATGGGTTTTGGTTGATAATAATCAGCTGAGTGGTTCTGATAATAATAATAAGGGTTTGTATTTGAGTTTTGATTCTCCTATATCGGCGCCTTTTAGCTATTCTTTTTCCTATCCGAGCGTTTTGCCTTTTGGCATTGAGAATGGTTCCACCCCTAAAATTTTTGTTGATGGGGTTTCATCTCGTTTGTTAAGTTATGAGCGTGCTATTTTTGCTTTAAGTTATCCAATAATGTTTGATTCTTGGCTTGATTTTTACAATCCTGATTTCTCAACCTTTAATGGCGTTTTTAGTAATTTAAATAGTGTGATTTCAATGTTTACTAATAGCGTCGCGTTTACACTACCTCTTGGTCAATCAGGTCAATCATTTACTTTTAACTTACCTACGCCAGGGGGTGTTGTTAATTATCCAGGAGGGTTTGGAGTTAGTAATTATTTGCAGAAGGTTAACACAACAATGTATCAAACTGCTTTGTGGAGGGGAAGTTCTTCTGTTGTATGGTGTGAGGAAGCCCAAAGTAATGGGCAGTGCACGGCTTTGCCATCTTCAAATTGTAAGGATTTGGAAAGCGACTGGCTTAATTTGACGGGGGGTGTTTTAAATGGTTGGTTAAATTTCACTTGTCCTTTGACTCCTGCTGTTGTTCAGGGTCAGGGTGCGAGTGATCCTGGCGCTCCTTTGAAATATTTTTCAACCTCTCAAGGCTCTTCAAC
>JAMCXP010000003.1 GCA_023474775.1 Candidatus Martarchaeota archaeon | reverse complement strand
CTGGCTAGCATTTCGACGCTTCCTGAGGAGTTCAACGAGTAATTCTCCCACTTGACAGGATAATTCTGTCCTACTATGTTGAAAATAAAGCTTCCTGAAACAGGAGTGAAGTTTATTACATCAAAACCGTTGTTGGTTCCGAATATTCCTATGTTTAGATAAGGGTAGTAGTAGGCTGAGGTTGAGTAGTCGTTGTCGAGAGTATCGCAGCCGTTGTAGAACCATATTACTCCTTGGGGTGTGGAGGCGAAGATAGAGTTTTTAATTTGGAAGGCGTTGAAAACTGTTTTGAAGCAGCTGTTTTCAGGTGTTAGGTTAGGTAGGCTTGTGTTGAAAAATTGTATTCCGTTATTTGTGCTGGCTGTTAAAATTCCGTTATAATCTTGAATATTTAATGTGGGGGTGTTTGAGAGTACTTCGGAAGAGTTTGTGTTTAAATTAAAGCTTATCAAACCCTTGTTTGTTGCGGCGTATATTATGTTATTGTTTATTATTGAGTTGAACACTGCAAAGCCTTGGAGGTAAGTTTGATTGTTTTGAAGGTTGTCTATTCCTGAGAGGGTGTTGGCGTAGACGTTAATTCCGTCGGTTGAAGTGCTTAGAACATAATTAAGGTTTGTGAAGGCCGTGTTTGAAGAGTCAAGTGTTTCAACAGTTTGTCCGTTAGGGTTTATTACAAGCAGTCCGTTGGTTGTTGATATGTACAGTGATTCGTTGAATGGCATTGAGTTTAAAATCTGTGTTTGAATGTTGGTTGCTCCTTGTTTTTCAAGGTTGATGGAATAATTGTAAATTCCGAATTTTGTCGTCTGTATTATGCTGTTGTTTGTAGCGAATATGTTTACTGAGTAATCCGATGCAACGTGGGTGAGTGGGTAGGAGAGGTAAATGATTCCGTTTAAGTTGGCCGTGTTGTTGTAAAGTCCTATTATTGGAAGTTGCATTGACGCTAGGCCGATTGCTTGAATTGAGGCGATTATTAATGCAAGATAAATTAAGATTTTCATTAAAAGGTTATATTTTGGGTTTTGTTTAAATCATTTTTGGTTTGTTGTTTTTTTTTTGGGGGTTTTAATTTTTTTGCAAAGCTTGAAGGATTTATTTTATTCGGTTTATGCTGCGCGTTTTAATAAGCCTTTTATGGATTCAATCCATCCTTTGTGTTTTACTTCGATTTTTATTTTTTTTCTTCCAATAAGTTCTTTGTTGAATGCTTTTTCGAGTTTTTCAACTTCGTTTTTTTCAAGCTCGTTTTTATTTATAACCACTCTTATGTTGGTTCTTCCGAAGCTGTCGCTTGAGATTTCAACTTTTGTTCCTTTTCCTTCGCCTGTAAAAGGGGTGATTTTTTTATTTTGGGATTGTTCTTCAAGAATGCTTTTGTTTTTGATTTCTATGAAACCGTTTTTTATGAATTTTTCTTTGAAGTATTCGGTGTCGTGTTTTTTGTCGTTGTCTTGAAGTCTTAATTCCAAGACATTGAATCTGCCTTCTTTGAGTTCCTTGTGGTGTGCGGTCCATTTTTCTTCGGTGGATTCTGAGAGGTCTTTCAATAACTTGGAATGGTTGGTTTCTATTGGTTTCATTTTATAAAGTTAGAACGTGTTATGTTTTTAAATCTTTTTAAAATTTTAATTTTTCAAATCCATTTTTGTATTGTTTGTTTTATTCCGGTTTTAGCTGCTATCATTTTTAAAATGTTTTTGTCAAACTTGTCGAAGCTTTTAAGCAAAAACAGCATTATTGTGTAAACGAGGCCGAATATTATAATGCTTATGAAAAAACTTGCTATTCCTCCTCTTATTTCATAAAAGCCATAGGCTAGCAGGATTGCCAAGAGCGATGCGATGACCGATTTTAGATAGTTGAGTTTGATTGGGTTTTCGCTTGATAGTTTTCCAGCTTCGAACCATAATAGAATTGAATTTACTGTGAGGGCTGTGGCGGTTCCTATGGCTCCTCCGGTGATTCCCATGATTGGAACAAGCGTTATTGTAACGCCTATCATTACAATTGAAGCTATTATGATATTGTATAATATCAATTTTGTTTTTTTGAACACGCTTAAAACATCGTTTGCAGGGGTTGAGAGGGAAGAGATTAAATAGCCGAAGCTTCCAATGCTCATTGCCAGCGCTCCGCTTGTGTAGGCGCTTCCGAAAAACACTTTTAAAATCTCAGTGGAAAAAAACACTATGAAAATAAAAACCGGGAAAGTGGAATAGAAAATCCATTTTGAAATTTTTACGAAAACGCTGTCAAATTCTTTTTTCTTGTTTTTTGTTTTAAGCGCGGTTAAGAGGGGTATTTCAAGAGAGGCGAGTGCGATGGGGATTGCGGTTACCATGGAGGCGGTTGGCATTGCGGCGCTGTAAATTCCAACTTCGCTTGCGCTTAAAATCAATCCTATGACTAGAACGTCGAACCAGCCTATGAAAAGGGATACCGCGCCGCTTAGAAAAAGGGGGGTTGAATACATTAAAACTTCTTTATATTGATTTAGATCGGGTTTGGCTTTAAGAAAGTTGAAATTTTTTAAGACAAAAAAGCCTATTATTATAAAGGATATGACTGTTGGAAAGACATATCCTGCTGAAACTCCGATCAGGCCGAATCCGAGCCAGGCTGCGAAGAAAACAATAAAAATTCTCACGATGTTTTCTAAAAACACTTTTATTCCTGCTTCGTATTCGTATTTTTTAATGGATCTCATTATGGCGGCGAAAACTCCGCCTAATATGTAGAAGGGAATGCTTAGCGCGAAGATTTGAAACATCAGTACTGAGTTTGGAATGTGAAACGCTTCAGTGAAGAACGGGCTTGCGATGAACATTATGGCGCCGCCTATTATTCCTGTGATTGCGCTTAGAACTGTTAGTATCATTCCTACATTTCTTGATTTTTCATAATCCTTTTCCTCTTCAAATTCAGGTATGAAGCGGTAGGCGCCGTATACAAGTCCTGCCGCTGCTATGGTTAAGAAAATGTTGAGAATCATCAAGCCTATTGAAAAGGCCCCGTAAATTGAGGTTCCCTGCCTTGCGACTACCAGTCTGACTGCGTAAGCGATGAGTTTTGCAATGAGTGAAACGAATATGAATATCAAACCGCTTTTGGCCATTAGTTTAAGCGATTGGGTGAAAGCGTCTTCAAATTCCTTTGTTTCGATTGAATCCATTTTTGATTTTCATTTTTTAATTGTTTGTTCTAACATTTTTTTTGAAACTTCATTTTGTCTTCAGCGCTGTAAACCATTGTCATTTTTTCGACAGCTCTTTTTTGAGTTTTTCGACTAATTCTACTTTCCACGGGTCTACGCCGTAAAGTTTTGCTAGTTTTACAGTTAAAAAATTAAAGTAGTGCAGGTAATAAAAAGCGTCTTGCAGTAGCGTTTTGCCAGGAGAGTTCAATTCAATTACCTTGACTCCTTTTTTTTCAAGTAAGTTTTTTGTTATTTTCATTCTTTTTTTGATTTTTTCACTGTCGACCGCGCTTTTAAGGTAGAAGACTACGAATTTTGAATTTAAATTTTCAAATCCGTTCATTTCATTGTGGTTTAATTCTGGGAAAACGTTGAAAAAGGCCGGTGTTTTGGCGTTTTCGTTGAATTTTATTTTGCATGCTCTTCCAACTCCTTCCAAAAGTGAATTGGTGTATATAAGCGGGGTTTTTCCAATGCATTCATTTTCGATTGTTTTGAACTCCTGTTTGTCAAGCCACTCGCCTGTTTTTTTCACTTCCTTTGTCTTGTTTGTTAAGCCGAGATCGTCAAGAGTTTTGGTGAAGGAGTAAAAGAAATAACCGAAAGCGTTTCTTGGTTGAATGCCGCCTGGGATTTTGATTAAAGGCAGGTTGTTTTTTATTGCCATTTCAGTCAAAACGCCTCTGTTTGAATAAACTATAATTTTGATTTTTCTTTTCAAACCTTCTTTTAAAGCGCTTATTGTTTCTTCCGTGTTTCCGGAGTAGGAACAAGCCATTAAAAGAGTGTTTTTTGTTGTTTTAGGTAGACTGTAATTGCGGTGGATTTCAAAAGGAATATTCAAATTAACGTAGTTTTTTAGCAGCTCGCCTGGCAGGGCGCTGCCTCCCATGCCTGCTAGGATTATTTTATCGATTTTTATTTTTTTAAATTTTAATTTAAACTCCAAACCTTTTGACAGTTGAACTGGAAACCCTTTTATTTCATCCATGTTATTCTACCTTTTTTTTTTTAATTTGCGATTAATATTTAAAAATTACTTGATTTGCTTAATTTTTAAACCTATTCTTTTTTTTAATAAGTGGGGCTTGAAATGGTCTGGCTTTAAACATTTGATTAAAACCATTTTTGAAGCCGGTTTTGAGTGGAACCCATGTCCTTAAAGCCTCTTTTAACTGCGTTTTCAACTCTGTCTTTGCTGAAGCCATAGTCGATCATAAATTCGGTTAATTCATTTTTTTGAACGTTTTTTATTTTGAGATTGTTTTTTTCAATTTCAGTCACTTCCGGTTTTAGGAATAAATCTTCAACTTCTTTCCATTCGATTTCTTCATTTAATTCTTTCAGTATTTCATCGAATGAATCGTGTTTTTTGACCAGTTTCAGCGCTTTTTTAGCTCCTATTCCCATTACTCCTTCGTTAAAATCAGTGCCGCTTAGAATTCCAATCCAGACGAGTTTTTTTCTTTCTATTCCAAGTTGTTCCAAGTTTTTTTTCAATTCATATTCTTCGGGTGTTATTTCAATGTATGCGTTTCTGTTTGGGATTTTTTTTCTTCCGCTTATGGCGATATTTCTTGCTAGAATCGGAGCTCCGAAAAGCATGCAGTCGAAATCCTGCGAGGCTGTGACGTCGGTGACTCCTATTTCAGTCATGTAGCTGCACTGCGCCTCGCCTTCTGAGGGGGCTTGAACCCATGGGAGTCCCATTAAATCCAATAGTTTTTTAGCTTCTCCGACCATGTCTTTTGTCAATC
>JAMCXP010000022.1 GCA_023474775.1 Candidatus Martarchaeota archaeon | reverse complement strand
AGAATTCTAAAGAAGTTGCAAATCTTACAAAAGAAGTTGGCAAAACAATAAGTACCTTGACATACCTTGACAAGAACGACAAAATAAATGTAAAGAAATACAGAGAAACCCACCCGATCGCATTAATAAAACGGAACGGAGATATTGTTCTTGTTAAAAAAAATTTGTTTCAGAAAGCAGTTATAAAATCTCAAAAAACTTTTGCAAAAGGAGTGGGAAGAAAGCGCATAGATTATTAAAAGGCGTTTATGATGACAGGGGTTGAAGAGGTTAAGAAATCTCTGGAAAAGGATCTCGGGGGAATCATCGTACCGTTGATAAGCGGAGTTTTCGTTGAAGGTGATGAAGTGCTTATGCTGAAAAGAAGCCCTAAAAGCAAATACTCTCCCAACGCGTGGCAGTTTCCAGAAGGAAAAATGAAGTTTGGTGAAACCACCGTTGAAACACTGAAAAGAGAAGTAAATGAAGAATTAAACGCCTCATTTTCAAAACCCGAGCTTTTTGACGTTTCAACCGGAGCTATAGAAGTAAAGGGACTGAAAATGCACATCATTAGAATAGCATACAAAGCCGTTTTGAATGAAAAAAAATTCAAACTCAGCGATGAAAACTCTGAGTACAAATGGGTTGGCTTGAAAGAGGCGCGAAGAATGCATCTTGTTGTAGGTGCTCTGGATTTGATTGAAAAAACACTCTCAAATAAATAGCATCTAAGTCTGCTTCTCTTTTGTTTCCGCAGGTTTAGCGTTTTTATAATTCTGATTTGACTTCCAGCTCTCCTTTGTCTTGCAATTAGGATCAAGACACATGCTGAAAGTCTTCTTACCCTTACGCTTAATTGTAACTATCGGCGTGTGGCACTGTGCGCAAACCTTTCCAGTTGGCGTTACTATCGAATCCCTGGGAAGAGGGTAGGTTATCTTGCAGTTAGGATAATTTGAACAACCCACAAAATAACCGTAAATGCTTTTCTTTATAGTCAAATCCCCTCCACAGCTACACTTGCCCAGAATGTTTTTGTTGCTTTTGGTTATATTCAACTGCTGAATCAACTCCTTGCCTATCTCAAGCTCGTTCTTCTTGAACTGCTCTGAAAGCTTTACGACAACCTCCTTTCCCTCCTTTATCACATCAATGCTTTCTTTCTTCCCTTCTTGTATTGATTCCATCTCCTCCTCAAATTTTTTAGTGAGCTTCTCGCTTAAAATCTCAGGAGAGTGCTTTTCAAGAACATTGAAAACACCTAGACCGAACGGAGTGACGATTATACTTTTCTTGCCTTCAATATAACCCCTTGAATATAGAGTTTCTAGGATTTCCGCCCTAGTCGCCTTTGTCCCGATGTTCAAATTTTCAAGCTTTTTTACAATGCTTGCAGGAGAGTATCTTGAAGGAGGCTCTGTCTGCTTTTCTTCAGCGTCTATTTTTTCAGGCTTAACCTTCTCGCTCTTCTTAAAGTCAAGCTCCTTCTCCTCCGGCTTTAAGTATTGATAAACTTCCATCCAACCTTTTTCAACTGTTTTACCAGCCTCAGCGTTAAACTTCTCTCCGCCCAAATCAACCGTGACTTTTTTAATCAACCTTTTAGCCGGAGTGGAAAAACACGCGAGAAACCTTCTCACAATCAAATCATACAGCTTTCCCTGCTCAGAATTTAAACCGCCCGGAGCACTTCCAGTTGGGTGTATTGCAGGGTGAGCAGGATCTTCTTTCGGACCTTCCCTAGGCTTGACCTTCCCCTTAAGCAAATCAACACTTTTTTTATAATCTTCCTGCTGAGAAAGATTTTGAATTATTTTCTTAAGATTTAACTGCTCAGGAAGCTTTTGAGACGAAGTTCTTGGATAGGAAGTCAAAGCCTGCTCGTACAGCGTTTGAGCTATTTTAAGCGTTTGACTTGGAGTGAAACCAAAATAGCGATAGGCCTCCACCTGAAGCGAAGTCAAGTCAAACGGAAAAGGCGGGTTTTGAACATGCGTGTTCTCATCGACTTGCTCAACAAAACCAGCAGTTTCGCTTTTCTTTTTTATTTCCTCAGCCTCCACCTCTGAAGGAATTCTTTCCTTTTCATGATTGAATTTAACATTTTTAATTACCGCAGTAACCTGCCAATAAGGAGTTGACTTGAAAGCCTTTATTTCTTTTTCCCTCTCAGAAAGTATTTTCAACGTCGGACCCTGCACTCTTCCAATACTCAGTATTTTAAAAGTCCCTGCTTTTTGAATCGAACTCATCAAAGCCCTACTGAACGACAAACCCCACATCAAATCCAAAAAATGCCTCGCCCTTCCCGCGTCTTTCACTTCATTTAAAAGAGACGGCAGTGGGTGCGTAAACGCTTCTTCAAGATCCTCCTTTGTAAGCGTAGAAAATTTCATTCTCTTAGCACGCTTTGCATTGCACGCAAATTCAAGTATATTGGCAGCTATAACCTCCCCCTCAACATCAAAGTCAGTGGCCGCTATAAAATCAGAGGCCTCCTTGGCCATTTTTTTAATCGTATTCAAATACTGCTTTGTATAGGATGAATTTTTGTTTATCTCATAAGAAGGAATCCACTCAGCTTCAAGAACAGGATAACCCGAGTTTTTTGGCTTAAGCCCATAAAGATGCCCAACCGCAGGAACTATGAGTATTTTCTCTCCCTTTCTCTCCACCTCAAAATAAGACCCACCATCAGTCTTCTTAACTACCTTATCACCAATGGCGCGCGCTATTTTCTCTGCTGAGTTAGGCTTTTCTGCTATTATTAATTTCATTCTATTCAGATTTTTTTGATTTTAAAACCGCTCGTCATAAAAAAACCAACGGCAAGCAAGGACATTATCATTAGGAGCGGATTGTTTAATAAAAATACCGCAAGCACAATAACCGCGGCCAAAGGGGAAGGCAAACCAAAAAACACGCCCTTCTCTTTTTGAACGTTGAACCTGGCCAACCTTATCAACCCGCTGCAGATATAGAAAATTAAAGCAATGAAAACCAAAGGGTTTGGAGCGAAAACATAAACTAGTTTTGAAAAAATGAGCCTAAACGAAACAACATCAGATAAAGAATCAAGCTCCTTTCCGAAAAAATCAGGCTTTGCTCTCCTTGCAAATCTTCCATCTAGAAAATCAAAAATCAAAGCAGGGATTATGTAAAGCGGAGCAATTTGATTTCCCTGCAATGATAGAATTATTCCAAAAAAACCAGCCACTCCATTTAACAGAGTTATATAATCTTTGATTTTCATTATTGAACTTTTTATAAAAAGGTATTTTAAAGGTTTTTGAACAAAATATCCTAAGTGGACCTGTAACTCAGCCTGGTTAGAGTGCCAAGGCTTTCTAAGCCGCACTTGTCTTATATGACCTTCAAAGATTTTCAATGCTTTGACGGGCTAGGCTAACTGGAAGTCCGGGGTTCAAATCCCCGCAGGTCCACTTTAAATCCTTATAAACTTTTCCAAACAATAATACAAAACATGAGAAAACCAAGTTTTGAAAAAATGAGCCTAAACGAAAAAATAGAACTAGCCAAAAACCCTAAAACAAACTCTGAAACACTTAGACAACTCGCCAAAGAAAACAACACAAAAATAAAATTAATGATTTCAAAACACAGAAACGCTGACGAGGACACTCTAAACGAGCTCTCAAAAAAGGACGATTATAGCATAAGAGCCGCAGTTGCAGAAAATAAAAACGCGAGTGAAAAAATACTCAGAAAACTCTCTGAAGACAACAAAGACACATTTGTTTTATGGGAGCTTACAAAAAACCCAAGCACACCAAAAGACATTCTTGAAAAATTCGCTAAAAACAAGAACTTCATAGGCGAAATGGCCAGAGAAAAACTAAAAAACAGAAAATAACCAGCAAAAATCAAACAAATCTAAGCTTTCTTTCAAAATCCGTAAGCGAAGTCACAACATTTTCTTCCTTCTTTTTGTAATGCTTAAGATGGAAAGATTTTATTCCAACCCTTGAAGGAACTTCAAAGTCAGCCAAGTGATCGCGGCCCTTCTTCAGAATAACTGCTCCAACCATGAACAATAAAAACCTTTTACTCACAAATAATTCAACCTAAATTTTCTATGACCGCTTGAGTGAAATCAGTTGTTGAAAGCTGAATTGAATTAGGAGTTGCTCTGGCAAGATCATAGGTCATCTTCTTCTGCCTGAACGTTTTTTGAATCGCCTTAACTATTTTTTTCGACTCTCTCCTAAAACCAAGATAATCAAGCATCATCGCACCAGCCAGCATTTCAGCAGTTGGATTAGCCTTGTTTAATCCAGCACTTGCAGGCGAAGTCCCATGAGTCGCCTCAAACATCGCAGCGTTATCTCCTATATTAGCAGTAGGAGCTATTCCAATACCTCCAACCTGCGCCGCGCAAGCATCTGACAAGTAATCACCGTTAAGATTCGTTGTAGCAATAACATCATATTCAGCCGGTTTAAGCAGAACCTGCTGAAACATATCATCCGCTATTCTGTCTTTGATTATTATTTTATTCTCAGGGTTACCCTGCTTCGCCTCTTCCTCTGTTATAAAACCAAACTCTTTTACTGCAACTTCATAACCCCACTCCCTAAAAGCCCCTTCAGTGTACTTCATTATATTCCCCTTATGCACAAGCGTAACGCTTTTCCTTTTATTCTTCTTAGCGTAATCGCAAGCAGCCCTAACCAAACGCTTGCTTCCATGCTCGCTTATAGGCTTAATCCCAATTCCAGAATCATCTGAAATTTTCGAGTTGAACTGCGTGTTTAAAAATTCAATCACCTTCTTCACTTCAGGAGTCCCCTGCTTCCATTCTATTCCAGCGTAAACATCCTCAACATTCTCCCTAAACAGAACAAAATCAACAAGCTTAGGAGTTTTAACAGGCGTTTTAATAGGAGAAAAATACCTTATAGGCCTGATTGATTGATATAAATCAAATAATTGCCTGATTCTAACATTCAAACTTCTCTCTCCCTTTCCAACAGGAGTAGTCAAAGGACCCTTCAAAACAATCTTA
>JAMCXP010000047.1 GCA_023474775.1 Candidatus Martarchaeota archaeon | reverse complement strand
ATCTTGTAGGGGCGTTTGGAGCTAATACTATTTTCTTAGCAGGTTTTATTATCGCCTTGCTTATTTTGACCCTGTCGCCTAATCCTACTCCTGCGCTCTGTCTTAAAATCCCATCCATTCTTATAATTCCAATTCCCTCATCAGGAGGGTGTGCTGGCAGCGCTATTGCGGCTGCGGTTCTCTTTCCCTTAATTTCTATGATGTCGCCAGTGCCTACTGAAAGTTTCTCCCTGACTGCAGAGTCTATTCTGACTATTCTTTTGCCGTAGTCGCTTTGCAACGCTTCGGCTACCTTAAGTTGAATTTCTTCCATTTTTATAAAAACACGTCTTTGATTCTTATTTATTTAAGCCGGTGAAGTTTTTAATATTTTGTATTGTAATGTCCAGAATTCTCTGCAAAGCCTCTTTTGTGTTGAATGCGTTGTGAGGAGTTATAAGCACGTTTTTCTCTTCAAGCAGAATGTGCTCTTCAAGAACCGTTTTCAAGTCGCATGTTGTTTGAAACTGGCTTGACAGCAGTTGTCTTTCTTCTTTAACAAAGCATTCTTCTTCTAAAACATCTAGTCCAGCCGCTTGTATTATTCCTTTTTTTAGGCCTTCAAACAAGGCGTTTGTTTCAATTACTCCTCCTCTTGAAGTGTTTATTATTATGACTCCTTTTTTCAGTTTTTGTAGTGATTCCATGTTGAGAAGATGAGTGGTTGAAGGGGAAAGTGGCACGTTGAAGGTTATAACATCGCTTTTTTCGAACAGTTCGTCAATTTCAACATATGAAAATCCCATCCTTTCGGCAAGCTCTGTGTTTTTATTAACATCGTACGCTATTATATTCATTTCAAATCCTTTGGCTATTTTTATCACATGATAACCTATTTTTCCAGTTCCGACAACGCCGATTGTTTTTCCTTTAAGGTCGAAACCTCTAAGTCCTTCCAGTGAAAAGTCTCCTTTTCTTGTCCTTTCAACGCTTTCTATTATTTTTCTTGATATAGCAAGTAAAAGCGAGAAGGCGTGTTCTGCCACTGTATTTTCTCCATAGCTTGGAACGCTTGCCACTGTAATTCCGTTTTTTTTGCAGTATTCCAAGTCAATATGTTCTGTGCCTGTTGACATGGTAGCTATAAGCTTGAGTTTGGTAAATTTTTTCAAAACCTCGCCAGTCAACTGCGAGTAGATGAAAACAACTAGAATTTCTGAGTCGTCAGTCTCTTCTATTAATTCTTGCGTTAAATGGCTGTTGTAGAATTTTAGGTTCAACCCGCTGGCATTGAGATTTTCCTTGAAGTATTCTTCCTCCCAATCCTCAACTTCAAAAAAACTGGCTTTCATTTTTTATCCTGTTTGGTTTGTTTTATTTAATGCATTGTTCACGGCATTTTCAAAGCTTGACTGGCTTTGGTAACCTTCAAGCTCCAAGCCGTTTACGAAGAAAGTTGGTGTTCCTTGAACTCCTAGATTCTGCCCTTCCTGAAGCTGTTGTTGAACTACTGCTGCTTTGGCTCCACTGTCAAGGCACGCGTTGAATAGGGTGGAATTCAACCCCACGCTCAAGGCGTATTTTTTAAGTGAATCAACTGTCAAGTCACCCTGATTTTGGTACATTTCTTCATACATTTGCCATTCCTTGCCCTGATCCACAGCACACTCGAACGCCTCGGCAGCTTTTTCAGCGTACTGGTGTTCTGGAAGGGGAAAGTTAAGAAATTCAAGTCTGACTTTTCCTGCGTATTCTTTCAGAATATTCATCACGATAGGTTCGTTGCTTCCGCAGTAAGGGCATTGAAAATCTCCTACTTCCAGTAGGGTGACGCTGACATTGGAAGGGCAGGTATAATTGTCATTTCCTGAATAGCAGGCGTAAATATTGGTTGAAACGTTGACGTTAACATACTTAGCAGGAGGGTTACTGTTTAAACTTATCGCAAAAATTATAGCCGCGACCAGAATGACAGCCATTGCAATGTAAATCTTTTTATCCATGCGATTAAGTAACCTCTTTTGGTTTTTAAAACTTTTTGTTATTTGAACCTTTCATTTTTAGTCAATTCTGCACTTAAAGTGCAAAGCTATTAATTGCGTTAATATAGTAATTCTTTCTGGATAGCCTTCTTGTTTGGATGGTTTTGTTTTTTTCAATTCATGTTGTTTTTAAAAAGGTTCCTGAAAGGCTTTAAATAGGTTTAAACTTCAAATTTTAAACATGGTTTTGGAGTCAGTTTTTTCAGTCAAAGGAGTTATGAGCAAACCTTGGGAATTGGTATTCCTAGCTTTTGTTTTTGTTTCTATTTCGATTCCAATTGCCCAGTTCATACACGTACAGGAGAGCATTTCAACCATAATGCTTGTGTCGATTTTAAGCATAGGGGTGCTGGTAAGGCTTTTTGACTATGAAGTTGAGGAAATAGAAGAAAAGATTCTGGGAAGCAGGACGCTTGCAAGGCACTATCCTGTTGTAGTTGCGATGGGTTTGTTTTTCGTTGGGTGGATTCTCGGGTTTTTATTCTGGTATTTAATTCTTCCTCAGGCGGTTACTTCTCAAATTTTTTCAATTCAAGCTGGGCAGCTTAATTCAATACAAGGGCAGTTTTCGGGATTTGCCACTGCCTTTCAATTTCAGCAGGCGTTTGAAGTTATTTTCATACACAATCTTGAAGTTATTTTAGTGATAATAGGCCTTTCCATAATCGCTGGGGCGGGCGCGGTTTTGGTACTTGTATGGAACGCTTCTGTGATATCTGTTTTTCTGGCAAACTACGCCCAGCAGTTCATTTTAAATCAATCTCAAACTCTAATAGTTGGGTTGAGCGCAGGTTTTCTTGGAATACTACCTCACGGTTTTTTTGAAATGCTCGCCTATATTTTAGCGGCTCTCGCGGGTGGGATTCTAAGCAGTGCTGTTGCAAGGAGAGCGTACAAAGAACCTTCTTTTGTTTTGATACTTCATGATATAATTAAGCTGGCGGCTTGGGCGGTTATCTTGATGACCATAGGCGCTTTGATTGAAAGCAGCGCTCTGCTATAGGTGAATAAAATTGATTGAATATAAAATAAAAAAAAATCAGCTGAACAGTGTCGTTAGAAAATCAATAAAAGAAATTTTATCTTCAAGATCCGAACGCTTAAACTCGGCAATTTCACCTTTTGCTGGGTTGCTTGCGGGTGAAGGGCTGGCATCGTTGATGAAGGTTGAATCAAAGCATGAAAAACTTCTTTTCATTGGACTGGGAAGCTTGGCAGGACTCGCTGCCGGAGCAAAGGCTTTCAATAATTACAATAAAATAGTAAAAAGAAACACTGTAAAATTAGCCGGTAATTTGAATGAAAATATGTTTGCCAATGAAAAAATCAAGGAAAGACTTCTTCAAAAAATTCAAAGAGGAGGTTACACTCATGCTTTTGTAAACATGAATGGGGATTTGATTCTCACTAAAAAGGAGGGGCTTGAAAAAATAATTCAAAGGCTGAATATAGGAAGGGCGAGAATTCCCTTAGAATGAATATTTAGAAAACGCTTGCAAGGCTTTCAAGAAAGCTCTTGGGATTTTTGGCTTTGACAAAAGCGCTTGCCAGGAGAACTCCCTCCAAACCCAAATCAAAAGCCTTTCTAACATCATCAGCGCTGCTTATGCCTGCACCTGCAAGTGGGATTGAATTTTTTATCAACTTAATTGTTTCAATGATCTCATCAGGTTTTGCCGTGCTTACTGAAACGCCTGTTCCAATTAACTCTGGCGGTTCGAGCGCTATCATGGTTGGTTTGAGCTTGTCGATTTCAACGGCTTCTTTAATCGAGTCGGCGCAAGCAAGAGTTTCAAGGTCGAGAGAATTGCATTTTTCCACCACTTTGCCAACATAATCAATTCCTACTTTTCTTTCAGCGTGGTTTATTAAAGTTCCAGCTCCGCCGCTGTTTTTCAGTCCCTCTATAGTCAAACTGCCTGTGAAGGCGCCTGGATTGTTAAATTCGACGTGCTGGGCGAAAACCTTGCATTTAACTTTGTTGGCTATTAAACTTAAATCCCAGTGCTGTGGGCAGACTATAATCTCGACCCCGCTTTCATCAGCAACTTCTCCCGCTATTTCAGCAAGCTTCAAACCTCCACTCCCGCTGCTCTCGGAATAAGCCTTTAAATTTAAAACAATTTTTTTCATTTTTTTTCACTTTCTTTTTCCTCTTCTTCTAAAACTTCTTTTTTCTTCTCTTTGTAACTATTAAGGAATGTTTTCACCAGTTCGTCGTAGTTTACATTTCCTCCCTCTTTGCTCTGCGGAATTTTACCAGAAAGCATTGAAGCAAGATGTGAGAATTCAAGCGGGAATATGATCTTGTTGCTTTTGCCTTCTGAAATCGCCTTTAAAGCGTCTAGATAAAGATAGGCTAGAGTGTTGTCGCTCATTTTTCTAGCTGCTTTGTCCATTATATCAAGCTTCAATTGAATGGCTTCTGCTTCTGTTTCTGTTCTTCCCTTATACTCTACGGCTTCCTTTCTTTTTCTCATCGCTTCAACCAATTCAGGTGGAAGCTCAATGCTTTGAATCTCAACCCTTTCGCTTGTAACGCCCCACTTTCCTGAAATCTTTCCAAGAGCGTCGTTAAGCTTTTCGTTAATAACGTCGGTTTGAGCTAGAACATTGGCTAAAATCATGTTTCCAATCAAATTTCTGATTTCAGCTTTTATAAACTCGGTTATGGCCTTTTTGTAGTCTTTGATTTCAATAACTGCTTTTTTTGGATCTGTTATTTTTATGAAAACAACCGAGTCAATTTTAAGCTTTATTTCATCCCTTGTTATCACTACCTGCGGTTCAACATCTATCGTTTGAGTTCTTAGGTCAATCAAAACGTACGATTCAAAGGAAGTGAAAATCAAAGCAAGGCCAGGGCCTGTGATTCTGTTGAACTTTCCAACTCTGAACACCACTCCTCTTTCATATTCCTTGAATTCTATCCACGCTGGAAAAAGCACAGATATGATAATCAAGAGAATTATAGCTGCAATTGCGGCAATCAT
>JAMCXP010000027.1 GCA_023474775.1 Candidatus Martarchaeota archaeon | reverse complement strand
TCTTCTTTTAGGCAACGTTCCGAAGTTTGAAACAATAGAAAAGATTCATAAGGGAAAAATTTGAATAGTAATGGGGTTGCCGAGATTCGAACTCGGATCTTCAGCTCCCTAAGCTGATAGGCTGGCCAGGTTGTCCCACAACCCCTTTTTTTATTTAATAAAAAGGAAAGAAAGTTAAAAACACTTTCCTCAAAAAAACTATGCTCCCCAAAAAAAGTTTGGTGATTATGGCATTTTCGGAGCAAATTGGCGTGTTATGTTGATTAGTAAGGGGTAGAGTGGCTTGTTTCGATGATTGAATCTGAACTCCATTTCCTTAACATAAGAAAAATAATTCTTCTTGTTAATTCCATGATATTTATGAAATCTTTCTTTAGCGTAACTCCAGAAACCTTCAATGCCATTAATGTGATTACGCCCTTTACCAAAAGCTTTAGAGTGTTTAATACGATTATGCTTTCCATATTGTTTTAAATCCTTGTACGATTTGAAATCATCGGTGTAAAATACTGAACCTTTACGCGTGTTTTTCTTTATGTGGTTTAACAAAGTAGCTGCTGAAACATTTGAAACAGTCGTAGTGTAAACGCGCCCTTTCCTCTCTAAAATTCCAAAAACTGCTTGCTTGTTAAAAGCTCCTCTGCCACGATCGCCTTTTCTTTTACCACCAAAATAAGACTCGTCAGCTTCTACTCTTCCATGTAATTTCTTGAACTCTTGTTCTAAAAATTTTATGATCGCGTTTCGAAATGCTGAGTAGCGTTTCGCTACTGTTTCATAATCTAAATTAAGTTCTCTGGCGCACTTACGTGCGCTCACTTCTAAATAGAAGTAATACAACACTTTAAGATTGATTCGTAGCTTATGCAAACTATACTTTCTTCGACATTTACCGCACCAAACTCGCTTATCGCTTAGCCGCGATAACCCATAATTTCCACAAAACCAGCACTTTCTACCATGTTCGTACATAGCACTTCCAACAGTCATAGAGGTAAAAACAACGCAAAACTACTTAAATTGCTCCGTTTTTGCCATAATCACCAAAAGTTTTAAAAAAGCGCTTCTCATCATCTGGTTTGATTACTCGCAAAACAAAAACTTTATATATTAATATATTAATAAAAAATATGCAAGGGTGATAAAATATGAGTAGATTAATATCAGTTTCAGAAGACATTTATTACCAACTCTCAACCCTTAAAACAAACAAGCAATCATTCACAAAAGTCATAGGCGAACTCCTGCAAAAAAACAAAGGGAGTATAAATGATTTATTCGGAACGCTTAAAATAAGCGAGGAAGAAGCTCGAAAGCTAAAACAAGAAATAAAAAAAGAAAGGATAGATTTTTTCAAGAGGTGAGACGTGTGAGTGTGTTCGACACAAATATAATAATTGATTTTTTAAGAGGCAAACAAGAAGCCAAAAACATCATTGAAAAATACAAAGATAAAGGAGTTTCAATCACGTCGATAACAGGCTATGAATTAATAAAAGGATTGAAACCCAAAGAAAAACCTGTTCTTGACGCGCTTTTCAATGAGGTAGTTGTACATCCCTTCAACTTCAAAGCAATGATGATTGCTGGAGAAACATACAAAAAATTAAAAAGCAAAGGCAGCACTTTAAGCGATGCTGACCTTATAATATTCAGCATAGCCGCCGCAAATCAAGAGCTTTTCATAACGCAAGACAAAGCGTTTGAAAGGCTTGAAAATGAAAATGTAATAGTTGTTTCAATTCAGTAGCGCCTGTAATTTTTCACTTCTTCAATCAGGTCAACATTTCCTAAAAACATTCTCCTGCAGCAGAGTCTGTTGAAGCCGAGCTCATTCAGAACCTTTCCCTGATTCTCCCCTTTTGCTATTCTTTCCTGAAACTCCCCCCACTTTTCAGAGACAGGGTTGTTGCAGCTGAAGCATCTAACTGGAATTATCATGAAAAACACCTTTTTAAATTTAATGAATTCATTGAAATCATCTGTAGCTTTTTGTGAATCTCGCCCTTGCCTTCGGCCCCTTGAACTTCTTCGGTTCCACTCTTCTCACGTCTTCCACTAAAAGCGAGCGGTCGAAATTCATAAGCGTTTTCCTGGTTTCACCACCAAGGGATTTTGCGAGTATTCTCGCCACTCCTGTTTTCAGCGCTTGAGCCTGGCCTTCAACACCGCCGCCTGAAATTGTAGCAAAAAAGTTAAGCTTTACTTCTTCTGGAACAAGAGAGAAAACCTCCTGAATTCCCTTGAGTCTTGAATCTCCTCCTATCAGAAGTGTTCCGTTAACCCAAATCAAACCGTTCCCAGGCTTTGCCGTTACTCTGGCAATGCTTTCCTTTCTCTTGCCTCTTGCGTATAAAACTTCCTTTTTTTCTTTAGCCGGTTTGGCTTTTGCTGTTTTTTTACTCATGTCCGCTCCACCCGAGTTTTTCGCATAATTCCTTAAGCGTGATTGCCTTGACTTTAATAGAATCGGCGTTTTTAAGGCCCGGCTTTACCCCTCCCTTAGCCAAGAAAACCTTTATTCTGTTCAAAGCTTCCTTTCCCCTTTTTCCATCCGGAAGCATTCCGCTTACTATTTTCTTAAAAAGAAAATCAGGTCTTCTCGGCCACTTCGCGCTCTTTTCAGGATCCGCCTTGTTTTGAATTCCTCTTCTCTTCAAGTATTTTGTAAACAAAACTTTTGAGTTGGTTGCACTGAAAACGCTGCTCTCTATGTTGAAAACATTCACGTTTTCTCCTTTCAAAGCCTGCTTGGCGCAAAACGCGGCCAGCCTTCCTACAATCATTCCATCAGCATCTATATCCATAAAAACCACATTTAATTTTAAACCACGATCATAATGTTTTTTGACTTAACCTTTTCTGCAAAGTCAGTCAGGCTTAATGCCTTGCCCCCGCCTTCTTCTATTCTTTTTCTCGCTGCTGAAGAAAAGCTTAAAGCACCTATTGTTTTCTTGCCCGCATCCCCCACGCCCAAAACCTTTCCAGGCACTATTATAAACTCGCTTTCAAACATTCCTATCTTGTAGAGGTTGACTTCCACCCTTCTTCTTCTGGGTTTTTTGAGAAGCTCCACCACTCTTTTCCACAATCCGCTTTTCTCTTTTCTAGCTTTTTTCTCAAGAAAAGCCAAAAGCTTCAAGAACTCAGGATTGTCACTGCCAATAATCATGCTATCACACCTTTAAAAAAAAATGCAGGGGCTGGGATTTCCAACGATGATGAAATAATTTTTGAACCCAGGCAACCTCTACGGTATATGGTCCTTAGCCATACGCATTTGACCAGACTCTGCCACCCCTGCATAATTATTTTCATAAATCTTCGCCGCCCTTTCCTTTTTTCTTCAAACTTTTAACCGCCATTTCAAAAACATCTTCAGGCGAAACGTTGTTGTAGCTTTCAACCAGGAATGCAAATTCTCCCTCAACAGTTGAGATTTTCAAACCTCCTTCCTCGCACGCGCCGCAAAAATCGCACAACTGCGGCTTTACAAGGTCCAAGTCCGAGTTCAAAGCGCCTTTTATGCATAATTTTGCCGTTTCCTCCTTGTTTTGCGCCTTGCCCTTGATTTCAGGGTAGGGATTGTACGAGGCGAAAGCGTTTTGAAATTTCACATGGTTTTTTCCAACACCCTTCCTTGCAACCGCGTCGAGTTTTAAGCTCTGGCCTGCTTCAAGGCTTATGATTGGAATGTCTTCGCTGAACACTTTTATTTTCTTGTCTGTTGATTTTAAGTCCCTGCTGTAAGCCATTCCAGGTCCTTTAAAGTCAAGGGAAAACCCTACTTCATAGTCAACATCTTCAAAAGTAAGTGGAATCAACCCCAGCCTTGCGGCTATAAACTCGTTGAACATACTGCTTGAATTCTCGTGAAAAGTAATCTCGTCAACAGCAAAACTTGGAATGCTCGTTAAAATGAACCTTCTAACCGAGTTAACTTCCCCGAAGCTTGAGTTCTTAACATGGAAGAAAGCCTTGCCATCTATCTTTTCAATCAAATCAAATTTCAAACTCTTCTCCCTCTTTTACCGCCAGGTCTTTTTGTGGTGTCGGTTGGAATTGGAGTGACGTCTTCTATCTTTCCAACCCTTAAACCGCTTCTAACCAAAGCTCTTATTGCAGACTGAGCTCCAACGCCAGGGTTTCTGTTTCCATGGCCTCCTGGAGCTCTTATTCTAACATGAACCCCCTCAACTCCCCTTAATTTGGCTTTTTCAGCTGCCTTGAACGTGGCCTGCATTGAAGCGTAAGCCCCGCCTTCTTCTCTGTCAGCCTTTACAATCATTCCCCCGCTTGCAACGGCGATGGTTTCAGCCCCGCTTAAATCGGTTATTGTTATAATAGTGTCGTTCTTTGAAGAGAAAATATGCGCACCCCCCCATTTTCCCTCGTGTGTTATCACTTCTCTTCTTGGCCTGAACTCGCGCTTAAAACCTGAAGTAGCGGTTGATACTGATCTCACTTCTGGTTTTGCTTCGTTTATGTTTTTATCATCGCTTTTTATTTCATCGCTCATACTTTCTCCACCGAATTCTCCTCTTCAAAACTCACCAGCATTGAAGGCGAGCTGCATTTTCTCCCTCCAACCAAAACATGCCCGTGCACTATTCCCTGCCTTGCTTCAAGCATGGTTCTGGCGAGCCCTTTCCTGAACGCCACGCTTTCAAGCCTTCTGTCCAAAACGCTTGAAACGTCAAGATTAAGCAGGTCTTCAAAGCTTGAGCCTTTTGTTAAGAAATATTTTTCCGCTCTTTTCATTAAATTTTCTTTTCTAAGCGCCACTCCCTTCCCCTCTTCTGCAAGCAGAAGTCTTGCTTCCCTTCTTATTTTTCTTAAAACAGTCTTGGCTACCCATAACTCCCTCATGTTTTTCAGTCCATAATCAACCAAAAGTTTCTTTTCTTCGGCGATTCTGTTTTTATCCCACACTTTTCTGGGCGTTTCGTACTGCTTTCTTAATTTTTTAGGATCTCCCATTTTACTTCTTCCCCTCTTCCTTCTTCTGGGCCGGTTTCAACGCTTTCTTTGAAACCCTTTCCTGAAAACAATTTTAAAAAAAT
>JAMCXP010000034.1 GCA_023474775.1 Candidatus Martarchaeota archaeon | reverse complement strand
ATCTTTACGAAACTTTGGCTGAATCTTCTCCTTCAATCAAATTCGGAGTCGCGTTCAACGAAGCGTCAGGAGATTGCCTAGTGAGAAGTGAGGGGAATGATGAAGGCTTAAAGAAGGAATGTGAGAAGATAGCACTTCAGGTTGGGGCTGGACATTTTTTTGTTATTTTGATAAAAAACGCTTTTCCTATAAACATTTTGAACAGAGTCAAAAACACTAGCGAGGTGTGCAATGTTTTGTGCGCTACTGCCAATCCTGTTCAATTCATAACCGCTGAAACGAATCAGGGAAAGAGCGTTTTGGGTGTGGTGGATGGTTTCAAACCGAAGGGAGTGGAGAATGAAAAACAGAAAACAGAAAGAAGGGAATTAATGAAAAAATTCAACTATAAACTGTGAAAAAAATGGCTTTGCTTGATTTTATAACAAACGACTGGATTGAAGTGTCGACACTGTCGTTAAAAACCAAAACCCCTGAAAGTTCGATTTCAAGCCAGGTTGAAATGCTTGAGAGGGATGAACTTGTCGAGTTGAAGTGGAGTGAGGAGAAGAAAACAGAGCTTACAAAGGAGGGTTTGAAATACCTTGAAATTGGAACCCCTGAAAAAAGATTGTACGAGAAGGCTGAGGATGGGGTTTTTTTGAACGAAGCTTTGAAGAAAAGCAGTTTGACAGACGATGAGAAAGCTATAGCTATAAAATGGAGCAAGGAATTCAAAACAATTGATTTTAGGCAAAAAATTAAGAGGTTAAAGGAAAACTTCGTGGCTGACGAAGCGCTTAAAGAATTAAAGGAGAATGGTTTTACGAAATGGCTTTCGATTTTGGAGAAAAGAGGGTTGTGTCAGTCCAAAGCTGTGAAAAAAATATTTGTTAGAAAAACAGGTTTAAAGCAGGAGCGAGTGGCTACGCAACTCACTCCTGAAATGATAAGAACAGGAGAGTGGAGGAACGCAAAGTTCAAGGAATATGATTTGAACACTTTAATCGCTCCTGTTCAAGGAGGCAAGAAGCAGGCATATCTTGAGTTCCTGCATAGAATCAAAGAAGAGTTAATTTCTTTAGGTTTTGAGGAGACGCACGGGCCTCTGGTGGAGCTTGAATTTTACAATCTTGATGCTTTGTTCATGGCTCAGGACCACCCGTCAAGGGAAATGCACGATCTTTTTAGAGTAAAAGAGCCTGAGTTTGGAATACTGGAGGATGAAAGGCTTATACAGAGAGTTAAAAAAGCTCATGAAAAAGGGGTTGAAGGAAGCAAGGGTTGGGGTTACAAGTGGAGTGAAAAAACCGCTTCAAGAACAATCCTGAGGTCGCAGGGAACAGCAATAAGCGCAAGGAACATGATTAAAGGATTAAAGCCTCCTGCAAAGCTTTTCAGCATAAGCAGGGTTTTCAGGCCGGACGAGATTGACTGGAAGCACTTCATTGAATTTTACCAGTGCGAGGGGATAGTGGCTGACGAGAGCGTCAACTTCAGCCAGCTGCTGGGATATTTGAAACAGTTCATGGTTGACATAGCCAAAGCCAAAAGAGTGAAGTTTTTCCCAAGTTATTTTCCGTTCACAGAGCCAAGCGTGGAATTCTTCGCTGAAGTTCCAGGCAAGGGCTGGATTGAAATGGGTGGAGCGGGAATATTCAGACCAGAGGTCACTAAAATGCTAGGGGTAGATGTGCCTGTTTTGGCATGGGGTATTGGAATTGACCGGCTCGCGCTGCTTAATCTTGGCATAATGGACATCAGGGATTTGTTTTCGCAGGACATAAATTTTCTTGAGGATAGATGGTGAATGGCGGTTTACTCTATAAAAAAAGAAAAGCTTGGTTTTCTCACAGACAATCAGTTGAAGGAAGGGCTTCCGATGATTAAATGCGAAGTAGAAAGTTTTGGAGAAGAGATTGAAATACAAACAACTTCAGACAGACCAGATCTTCTCTCAGTGCAGGGTGTTGAAAGGGCGTTGAAGGGTTTTTTTGGCATTGAAACTGGAATTCCCTCTCTTTCCATGGAAACTCTGAGGAAAAGCGGGGTTAAGGTTTTCAAGGACAGTGAAATTTTGCTCATAAGGCCTTACATTGTGAGCGCGGTGGTAAAGAAGAAAATAACTGAGGATGATTTGATTGAATTGATGGGAGTGCAGGAGAGACTGCATCAAACGCATGGAAGAAAAAGAAAAAAAATTTCAATCGGAATACACGACGCTTCAAAACTAAAACCTCCTTTCTATTACAAGGCCGTAAAGCCTGAGAGCGTTTCTTTCACTCCTCTTAATGAGGAAAAAGAAATGAACTTGAATGAAATACTTGAAAAAACCGAGAAGGGAAAGGAGTATGGTTTTATAATAAAAAGCTTTGACAAATACCCTATTCTGGTTGATTCAGAAAACAGCGTTCTTTCTTTACCTCCTATAATAAACGGAACTTTAACTACTTTAAAGCCAGGCAGCAGCAATCTTTTCATTGACATTACGGGAACGGATTTTGAAGCTTGCAATGCAACTTTAAATATTCTCTGCCAGGATTTCATGGACATGGGTGGCGAGATACAAACAGTTGAAGTCGTTGGGGAAGGCGAAACGCCTCAAATAAAACCTGAAACAATGATTCTTGAATTAAACAAAGCAAATAAGCTTCTTGGAATAAATTTAACCGCTGGCGAAGCCGCAGGATTTTTAAAAAGGCAAAGACTGGATGCAAAAGCAGATGAAAATAATATCAAGTGCAGAATTCCCAGGTATAGGACTGATTTTCTTCACCCTGTAGATTTGGTTGAAGAGCTTGCGATAGGTTTTGGGTTGAATAAATTCGAGCCTGAAAGTCCATCTCTCTTCACAAAAGGCGGTTTAAGCAGTCAAACGATTTTGACTGAAAGAATCAGGAATGTTCTTTCTGCAGATGGTTTTGTGGAAATAGCTAATCATGTTTTAACAAGTGAGGAGTTGATGGGCAAGTGTTTGGTAAAGGATTTCATAAGAATTCAAAACCCTGTCAGTAGGGACTATTCTATTTTAAGAAGCGAGTTGCTGCCTCTACTTCTTGAAACGGCTTCCAAAAACACGCATCACTCGTACCCTCAGAAAATCTTCGAAGCTGGAGAAGTGGCTGGTTTTGACAAAGTCATTCAAACAAACCTAAACACGTCTGCGTTGATTCTTTCAAGTAGTGCTTCGCTTACTGAGATAGCATCTCATTTTTCTGTTTTCTCAAAGGCGGTTGGGTTTGAATTCACCTTTGAAAAAAAGGAAGATATGAGATTTTTGAAAAACAGGTGTTTGGCTGTTAAAGTTGATGGAAAAGAGAGGGGAGTGGTGGGAGAATTGAACCCGGAGATTCTTGAAAGTTTTGGTGTTGGAATGCCTGCAAGCGCTTTTGAGTTCACGGTTTTAAAACTTCATAGCACCAAGGTAAAGCCTTAATTGTTTTGTGTTTTTTGGATTTTGATGATTAGAATTTCGTTTTTATAAAATCTTGTTTTTAATTTTGTAGTTTGAACTTAGGGTATTATCAGAGAAGTATTACAAGCGGAGCGGCTAGAGCGATTATTGAAACTAGCCATATTCTCCAGTCCCAGGCTAAAACCTTGGACCCGTCTAAAGGAAATATTGGAATCATGTTGAAAGCGCCTAGAAACAGATTGACTTGAACACCTACTAATCCTACTTCTGAAAGCGCTGGAATGAATATGAGCGGGGCGAAAACGATTGCCAGCGCGAGGTTTGTTAAAGGTCCTGCAAGGCTTATCTTCCCGTTTTCTTCAGTGTTTACATTGCCTCCCCATATGTATGTTGCTCCTGGGGCGGCGAAAACAAAGCCCAGCAGAACGGCCATTATTATAGCGAGGAGGAGGCCAAGAGTCCACATAACGTACTTCGCCTGCAACCCGTATTTTATGGCAACGTACTTATGCGCCATTTCATGAAGTATAAACCCTAAGCCTACTGTAATTAGAATTAGAAGAAAAGCGTAGGCTAGTTTAATGCTTAGCGTTGAAACTCCTGAAAAAACTATTGCGAAAGCGAATGAAATAACCAGAACTGATATTATTATATTTAAAGCTTCGTTTGAATCTATTTTGAATTCTGACATTTTTTTCATCACTATCCTTCAGGAGTATTCTCTTTTTAACTCCTTGTTTTTCTGCTCCATTGAAGGTTTGAGTGAAACAAGCGCTTTTTTGAATTGGTTCATTGAAACCTCGTTGCTTTTTTCTCTTACGGCCTCCATTCCGGCTTCTCTGCAAAGGTCTTCAAGGTCGGCTCCGCTGAAACCCTCGGTCTGTTTTGCGATTTCCTTTAAATTAACGTTTTTGTTTAGGGGCATTCCCTTGGTGTGAACATTAAGTATTTCTTCTCTTGTTGTGATTTCAGGAAGCGGTATATAGATTAGTTTGTCGAATCTTCCTGGCCTTAAAAGTGCAGTGTCTATCATGTCAGCCCTGTTTGTAGCGCCTATCACAACAACTTCCTTCAGGTTTTGGATTCCGTCCATTTCTGAAAGCATTTGGTTTACCGTTCTTTCAAGCGTGAGGGTTTCTGAAGAGCCTCTCGGAGGGACCAAAGCGTCGATTTCGTCGAAAAATATTATGCAGGGGCTTGCGCTTCTTGCCTTCCTGAAAACCTCTCTTATTCCTCTTTCACTTTCTCCAACCCATTTTGAAATAAGTTCAGGTCCTCTGATCGCAATGGAAATTAGCCTCGCTTTCGTTTGCCACTGCTTTTGCTAAAAGTGTTTTTCCTGTTCCAGGAGGTCCGTAAAGAAGAATACCTCTAACAGGTCTGATTCCCATTTTTTCGAAAACTTCTGGTTTTTTGAGTGGAAGTTCAACCGCTTCCTTCAATTCTCTCTTTGCTTCTTCTAAACCCCCGATTTCACTCCACTTGACGTTTGGAATTTCAAAGTAAACTTCTCTTAAAGCGCTTGGTCTTATTTCTTTAAGAGCGTTTTCAAAATCGTTTTTGGTTACTATCATTTCTTCAAGTATGCTTGTCGGAATGGTTTCTTCTTCAAGTTTTATCTTGGGAAGCATTTTTTTCAGGACGCTTATGGCAGCTTCCTTGCAGAGCATGAGTAGGTCCGCTCCCACGAAACCGTGTGTTATTGCGGCTATGTCTCCAAGATCTACGCTTTTGTCTAATGGCATTCCGCGAGTGTGAATTTGAAGTATTTCCAGCCTGCCTTTTTTGTTTGGAACTCCTATTTCGATTTCCCTGTCGAATCTTCCAGGTCTTCTCAGCGCAGGATCAAGAGCGTTGGCTCGATTTGTTGCTGCAATTACAATTACTTGCCCTCTGCTTTTCAGGCCGTCCATTAAACTCAGTATTTGTGCGACCACTCTTCTTTCAACTTCTCCCACAACTTCCTCTCTTTTAGGCGCTATTGCATCAATTTCG
Organism: Candidatus Martarchaeota archaeon; assembly: GCA_023474775.1. Lineage (GTDB taxonomy): Archaea > Micrarchaeota > Micrarchaeia > Norongarragalinales > UBA8480 > DTNV01. The sequence continues at coordinate 86 of JAMCXP010000034.1, read as the reverse complement.
TCAATAAAAATAATCGAAGGGGCGTTGTCTTCGGCTTCCTTGAATATGTTCCTTAATCTTTCTTCTGCTTCCCCGACATACTTGCT
>JAMCXP010000041.1 GCA_023474775.1 Candidatus Martarchaeota archaeon | reverse complement strand
GAAGGAAATTTTAACTTGTCGACTTTAACCTCTATTTTTCCATTACTCATAAGCTTCGCCTAAAGTCTTTTTTATTCCTTCAATCATTTTTTTTCTTTTTTCGTTGCTGTTGCATAAAATGTAGCTTGTGATTCTCATCATAACAAAAGCGTTTTTCCTTATTCCCTCCTTTAAAATTTCCTTCCTATCAGCAAGTTCATTCTCTCCCTTACTTGTAAGTTTATATTCTATAATCTTTTTTCCCTCAACAGTGGAAAGTCTTGCGGTTGTCAGACCTTTTTTTTCAAACTTCCTGAAAGTAGAATAGAAAGCCGCAAGGTTTGGCGTCCAATTTCCACTTGTCTCTTCTTTTATCTTGTCTAAAACGTTTTTTGTAGTGGTCCAATCCCTGCACTCGTTCATAACGAACAATTCAAGCAGGCCTCTGAGAACAGTCGCCTTTCCTTCCTTCTTAGATTTTTTAAACACATTAGTCTTTACAATCATTACAATCCCCCAACAGATTATGTTAGCATAATATTATGCTAAAACAAATTTATATTAATACATTAAACATTTAAAAACGTTTGCATTGTTTGGGCTTAAATAACCACTTGTCGGTTAATTATTTTACTAGAATATACCTATTTTTATTGACAAAACCCTCATCAACTCTCATTCTCTGCCTTGGCTTGATATTTTTAATTTTTTTTCCATTCCAGGCGATTATTCCTGTCACTGCTATCATAGCCGCGTTATCTCCGCAGTAATCGTCAGAAGGAGCGCAAAATCTAGCCTTGTGGGAAGAGCTCATTATTTCAAGCATTTCTCTAAGCCTTTTGTTTCTGGCGTTGCCTCCCACTAAAAGTACTTCCTTTGCATGGTAATGGCACAACGCTCTTTCACAGGCTTCAACAAGCATGCTAAAGGCGGTTTCCTGTGCTGAAAAGCAGATTTTTTCCCTTTCCTTTGACTTCAAGGCAGCGGTTAGAAGGCCGGTAAAACTGAAGTTCATTCCCTTAACAGTGTAAGGAAGAGGAATGAATTTTTTGCTTTTCTCAGCTTCTTTTAAAACTCCGACTGCGTCAGGAGGTGTTAATTCAAGCTTCCTGCCCAGCTGATCAAGCATGTTGCCCAAACCCATGTCCATCGTCTCTCCAACCACTTCATACTTTTCATTTTGAACTATAATTTGGGTGTTGCCGCCTGAAACATATACAATAAGAGGGTTTTTGGTTTTACACTCTGACTTTCCGATTTCAATATGAGCCACTGCATGGTTAACCGGCACAAGCGGAACTCCGTAATAATAAGAAAGAGTTCTTGCAATAACAAAACCAACATGCAAAGAATGTCCAATGCCTGGTCCTTGAGAATAAGAAATCAAGTCAGGTTTAACGCCTGTTTTTTTCAACTCTCCAGCCATCACCGCAGCGTTTTCAGAGTGATGCTCGGCAAGCTTGAATGGAATATAACCTTCTGAAATTGAAGGATATTTCCAAGTTTTGTTCAGCAAAACGCTGATTTTTCTTTTTTTACTCTCGACCACTCCCAAGCCAAGCGTGTGAGCAGTGCTCTCCACTCCAACACAAATCATTTTCAAAACACCAACTCACTAAATAATTGAAAGAATCGACAGCATATTATAAAAAGCATGTGCTATAATCGTAGGAGCAACATCGTCATGCTTCTTAACCCACCATCCAAAAACCATGCTTGCAATAAAAGCCCCCAAGACCTCAGCAATAGAACCATAACCAGTGTGAAGCAAGGCAAAAACAACACTTGTTAGAAAAACGCCTATTCTCTTTTGAAGAAAACCCCTGAAAAAAAGCTCCTCTGCCACGGGCCCCAAAGTCACCGCCATGAAAAGATCAAAACCATTCTGTTTTTCAATTATATTAGCCACGTTCTGAGTGTCAAGCAGGTTAAAATTATAAAGAACAAAAGCCATTGCAATGAGAAGAGAAAACAAGACAAGAAAAACAAAAGCTCCTTCAATCAAATGTTTTTTTTTAAAACCATTGAAGCTTAAATTCTGAAGTGTTTTGCTGCCCTTCCACCCGAGAAGCAGAGCCAAAACAAGAATGAAACTCTCCTGAACAAAAAAATTGGATAATTGAACAACCACGAAAAAGAAAAGAAGTGCAATCCTGTATACAATAGCTGAACTTAAGTTAATTCTTCTCTTGATGATGGTGGCCACGCCCCCTTCTACAAGCAAGGCCAGAAAAGTCAAGAAAAAAGGCGTGGAGTAAACAAAAGGCATCACCAAAGCATACAATGGAATCTGCCACAAGCCGATTAAATCATCAAGAACGCCTCTGAAAATAATTTCCTCGCTTATAACCAACACAAGAAAAAAAGGAATTAGTCTTCCTGAAAAGTCAAGATTGGAAAAAGAAAAGACGCTGGAAACAAACAAAACAACGCCAGCGGCTGCAAGGCTGATTAAAAATTGTCTGATCGTTGGTTTTTTAAGCCTTACTTTCAACAAAAGCAAATAACCAACTATAATGAATAAAAGAAAAAGAAGCGCGTTCATCAAACCACCTTTAACCCTTTATCTCTTTTACAATTAAAATGAAGATCGGTTTAACCTATAGCTGAAAAGCAGCTTACTTCATTTCAGTGTATCCGCACTTGCCGCAAGTTCTCCTGTTCGAATGCTCGGCAAGCCTAACTCCTTGCCCGCATTTTGGGCAGAACTTTCTTTTTTCATACTTTAGTTTCTTTTTTTTCTCCTTCACTTTCAATCACTTTAACATGCGTTTCTGTTCTCTTCAACTCCTCGGCAGAGTCGTAAGCATTGGCGTTTACTATTGATTCGGTTTTCCCGAATTCCTGACCTATCCTTTTGATAGCAATATTTTCAGCCTTCACTCCCAGCTTCTTTGACAATTCTTCCAAAACCTCTTTTCTTTTAGGTGTTGCAGCGTATTCACTGATCTTGGCTTTCACTTCAACCCTTTTCAAAAGCTTGTTTTCCTTCTTTCCGATAATTTCAATTTTCATTGCTCCGCACCCTTTTTAATCTTCAAAGCGTACCTGCCTGTTGTTTTAGCCTCTATAAACTTTCCAACTTCTCCGTTCAAATCCATGATTATAATATACCCCTCCCACTGCTTTGTGAGCTTGTCAGAGCCGCACGCCGGACACTTGTCCTGATTTGTTATATACCTGCAATTCAAACAAGCTTTCTCCATTTTCACTCATCCTTTTTATTTCCCATTCCAGGCGGTCTCATTGTCAACGCTATCTTGCTATTGATGACCGTGTCCTTCCAACTTATGGTTGCAATTCTAGCTCGTATAAGCTCTCCTTTTCTCAAAGTTTTCTTTGAATTCTTGGCCACAAGCATTCCAGTTCTCTTGTCAAAAGTTAGAAAATCATTGGCTATCTGCGAAACATGAATAAGCGCATCAACAGGCCCAAGCCTGGTAAAAGCGCCGAAATTCAAAATCTCTGTCACTCTTCCTTCCACAATTTCGTTAACCACTGGATTGAAAATCAACGCTTCAAACTCTGCGTCGCAGTAAACCGAGCCGTCCCCTAGAAAAATTTTGCCTTTTGACTCAACCTTAACCTTTTGAATGGAAAGAATAACTCCATAATTCTTAGAAATCGTCCCTTCATACTCTTCCCTTAGTGCGGTTCTGGCCGCTTTTGAAATCTTCTCATTAAACAACTTTGGGGATATCTTCACTACATCCTTAAAAGTTACAAGCTCAAACATTTCTTAATCCACCTAAACGCTTATGAGCTGTTTTATCATTCTAATGTTTTTTAACACTTTCGCCTTATTTTCTACGCGAAGTCAAGCTTTCTTTTTCCCTTTATGATTATAGTTTTAACGCCGGCTTTTCTTAACCTCGTCTTCAACTCCCTGTCATCGGTGCAAACCACGCACTTGTTTTTTTCAGCGTAGTCAACAATCGAATTGTCAACATTGCCTTCTTTCACTTCAATTATTTTTAATTCCTTAACTGTTTTCAAAGCCATTTTGGCATTCAAACCCCTGACGCTGTCTTTTTTTACAAGTTTTTCCAATTCTTTCTTAACCGTTGAAAGTGTTGCAAACTCTTTATTTCCTTCAATCAAATCTCTCAATTGTCTTAAAACGTCGATTCTATACTGAGGGCCTGCTATCAAAACGCTTGAATCGATTAAAATCTCCACGAGTAATTTTTACCTGCGATTTATTTTAATTCTTTCTCTCCTTTAAAATAATCATGCTTGAGCTGATTGATTTTTATAAAATATTAAATGCTAGGTTCGGATTTTTGAACTGGTGGCCGGCAGGCTCAAGAGAAGAGATTATAGTGGGTGCGATTCTAACCCAGCAGGCATCGTGGAAAAACGTCGAAAAGGCGATTCAAAATCTTAAAAAAGCCAATGTGATAAGCGTTGAAAAACTAGCTAAACTAAACCTTAAAAAACTTGAAAAACTCGTAAGGCCAAGCGGGTTCTACAGGCAGAAAGCCAAAAGACTTAAAACTTTCATGAACTACGTCTATGAAAACTATCAAACGCTTGACAATTTCTTCAACAAAAACACTGAAGAACTAAGAGAAGAGCTTCTGAAACTAAACGGCGTTGGAAAAGAAACTGCCGACTCTATAATACTCTACGCTGCCGAAAAGCCAATCTTCGTGATAGATGCTTATACTAGAAGAATAATTGAAAGGGTTTACGGCTTGAAAATGGACTACAGCGAACTTCAAGGTTTTATTCAATCCAAAATAGAAAAAAACACAATTCTTTACAAGGACTTCCACGCTCAATTTGTAGAGCTTGGAAAGGAAAACTGCAAAACAAAACCATTATGCGAAGGTTGTCCACTCAATGTTTTTTGTAGTTTTTATTCATCCAAAAATTCATCCAAAAATTATAAACGTTAAAAAAACAAAAGTTAATAAACTTGTTTAAACCAAAGGAGGAGGTTGAAATATTAGATTGGAGGTGGAATTAAAATGGAGCCAAAAATATTAATAGCCGCTGTTTTGGCAGTGCTGGTATTATCAGTCATAGGGTTTGTTGCTGTAATAAGTTCGAACGCCTCAGTTTCGGCGCCAACGCTCAGCAGCCCCCCTCCTGCTCAAAATTCAACAACCAACACGTATGCTTCAACTCAGTCTAGCAAAATTCTGTTTGCAGACTCGCCTTATTATTCTTATTCCTATTTAATATCAGCAACTCCGCTCTCACAGCAAGCAAAAACCGCTTTAACAGGCTTTAATCTAACCTCTTCCAGTTTTTCAAACGGTTCTGAAAACATAACCATATCTCTTGACGGAACTAGTTCAAGCAAAACCATAATACTGCCGTCAGGATACAAACTTTATATAATTGAATCCAGCTATGGTGACGACGGGTTTGGTCATGACTCTTTTCTTGGCGACGACCAGCTGGTGGAAGTTGATTCAAAAGGGTATGTGGTAAACTAAACACGCAAAATAACTATTTATAAATAACATGGAATTTCTCAATAAAAAAATAAGTTCTACTCATATTTTGACAGCAGCGCTTCTAACCATTCTCGCGGTTGCAGCAAGTTA
>JAMCXP010000052.1 GCA_023474775.1 Candidatus Martarchaeota archaeon | reverse complement strand
TGGGGGGCGAGACTAGTTTAAAAGAAGTGAAAAAAGTTTCAGTATGCCCTCACTGTGGTGAAAAGCAGCCTCAAGTAAGATTTGTTAAGCCAGTCAGTTTTTATGAGGGTGACAAAAAGTTGTTTCCAAATGAGGTTAGGGACAGGCTTGAGAGAATAAGCGATCATGATCTTAAACAATTAGGCGTAAGCATCAGGCCAGAGTGGCTTGTTTTGACAGTACTGCTTGTTCCCCCTGTTAATGTTAGGCCTAGCATTACTCTTGAAAGCGGGGAGAGAAGCGAGGATGACTTAACTCACAAGTTGGTGGATATTTTAAGGATTAATCAGAGGCTTGGAGAAAATATTGATTCAGGCGCGCCTCAGTTGATAATAGAAGATTTGTGGGAATTACTTCAATATCATGTGACGACTTATTTTAACAACGAAACTTCTGGGATTCCCCCTGCAAGGCACAGAAGCGGGAGACAGTTGAAGACTCTTTTCCAAAGGCTTAAAACAAAGGAGGGGAGGTTTAAGTACAACCTTGCCGGGAAGAGGGTAAACTTCAGCGCTAGAACTATTATATCACCCAACCCTAATCTTCCAATTTCTGTTTTAGGAGTGCCGCAGAGCATCGCGGATGAATTGACCTTGCCTTGGAACGTTACCGGGTGGAATTTGGAGGAGGTTAAGAAGTTCATTCAGGAGAATCCTGAAAGAGTCAGCTACACCATCTCGCCAGATGGAAAAAGAAGAAAAATAACTTCGCTTAATATTGAAGAGATTTTGAAGATGATTAACATAGGCTGGGTTATTGAAAGAAAAATGAAGGATGGTGATATTGTATTGTTCAACAGGCAGCCTTCTCTGCACAGGGTTTCTATTTTATCCCTTAAGGCTAAAATAATGTCTGGCAATACTTTTCAGTTTAACGATGCTATAACCGTTCCGTTCAACGCCGACTTTGACGGTGACGAGATGAACCTTCACTTAATTCAGGAGGAGGAGGCGCAGGTTGAAGCCGATCGGTTGATGAGCGTGAGACAGAACATTCTATCTCCAAGAAACGGTAAGGCGTTGATTTTCCCTGGGTTGGACTTTGCTCTTGGTCTTTATCTTCTTTCAAGTTTTTACTCTGATGTTGACAGAGAGGAGGCAGAGGATCTTCTTTCAAGAACTTCAATTAAAAAAATAGAAGGAAAGAAGTTCAGTGGAAACGAGATTTTTTCATTGATTCTTCCAAAGAACCTTCAGCTTAACGATAATAATTTGGAAATAAAAGACGGGCAGTTGAAGAAAGGCATATTAAACAAGAGAGCCATTGAAAAAATAACAACTGCTGTTTTCAAGCAGTGCGGGGCTGAAGAGTGCGAAAATTTCATCGACAACGCGATACAGCTTTCCATACCTGCTTTTCAAAGGTTCGGAGTTTCACTCAGCATGGATGATTATAATCTTACCAACGCCACCATGACTAATCTTATCAATCTTTACAAAGAGGGAAATAATCAGGTTAAAGAATTGGTAAAGAAATATCATGGGGGAAAGCTTGAGAAGATACCTGGAAAAACCTTGAAGGAGACGCTGGAACAGTTGATTCTTGAAATAACGGAAAATATAAGAAATAATTCATTCGCCTTTATAGAGCACGGGATTAAGCACAAAAGTCTTTCATCTTTTGAGTACAACCCTCCTTTGATGATTTCAGCTGCAGGTAAGGGTTCAAGCTTGAACGTTATTCAAATAGCTGGCTTGCTCGGGCAGCAGGCGGTGAGAGGGAAAAGACCTGTCAGCGGTTATAAAGGAAGGTTGATTCCGCACTTTAAAAAAGGAGATCTAGGTCTTGAGGCTAGGGGTTTTGTCAGAAATTCTTTTTCAGAAGGTCTTACTTTAACTCAATATTTTTTCCATGCCTGCGGGGGGAGAGACAGTGTGGTTGACAAAGGGGTTAATCCGGCTAACACTGGTTATATGCAGAGTAGGCTGGTTTATGCACTGCAGGATTTGATTGTCGCGAAGGATTTAAGCGTCAGGGACGCGCAGGGAAGAGTTTTTCAATTCAAATACGGAGATGATGCTTTGGACGTTCCAACGCAGAAGCCAATTTCCTATGGCGAAGCTGTCGGAGTGGTGGCAGCTCAAAGTTTGGGAGAGCCTGGCACTCAAATGTCTCTTAGAACCTTCCACTATGCAGGAGTCGCTTCGCTCGCTCAGCTTGGATTCCAAAGACTTGTTGAAATAGTTGACGCTAGGAAAACCCCTAAAAAGCCGGTTATGGAAGTTCACCTAAAAGAGGCTTTCAAATCCTACGAAGCGGTGAAAAAGATAGCTGCTTCAATAGAGCAGGTCACTGTAGAGGACGTAGCTGAAGTGATTGAAGATTTTAATAAAAAAATAATAGAATTGCACTTGGATTTAGAAGCGATGAAAGAGAAAAGCGTGTCGCCACAGGAAGTGGTGGAGAAGATTTCAAAGGACGGTTTGACAGTAGATTTGAAGAAAAACATCATCACTATAAAGCCAGAGGCTGAAACCCTGAAAAACTTAAGAAAGGTTACAAATAAAATAAGAAGTATAATAGTAAGGGGAGTGGAGGGCATTACAAAAGGTATTATAATCAACAAAAGCCAGCGCTATGTTATAGCCACAGAGGGTTCTAATCTTGAGCAGATTTTAAAGCTTGAGGAGGTTGATCCTTTTCTTACCACTACAAACGATTTCATGGAGATACTTAGAGTTTTAGGGGTTGAAGCCGCTAGAAATTCAATAATAGAAGAGCTTCAAAAGGTTTTGCAAAGCCAGGATATAAGCGTGGACGCGAGGCATTTAATGTTGGTAGCCGACGCGATGACTTTCACTGGCGAAATTCAAAGCGTTGGAAGGCACGGATTGGCAGGAGGCAAGGCTTCGGTTTTGGTCAGAGCCGCTTTTGAGGAAGTGGAGAAGCACCTGGTCAAGGCTTCGGTTGAAGGGCAGAAGGACGAGCTTACTGGAGTGACGGAAAACATTTTCGTTGGCAATGTGGTGCCTGTGGGAACCGGAACAGTGGAGCTTGAAATGGATGTGGAGTGAGGAGCACAGTTATAATTTTCGAATCTTCCAAACTCAAAATAAATTTTTAGAGCAGCGTGCTGTTCGTTCCGGTTCCCACAGGCACCACATTGTTGAATCGGATGGTTTGCCTCTGTTGGGTTTCACGCTTCGCTCTTCTTAGCTCTGTTGAAGCTGTTTTGTATTCCAGTGTTTTTAATCGCTATTATCGCAGCAGCGCCGTGCTTGTGCCACTTTCCGTTTCCATGCTTTTAACAAGGAGTTATCATTTCCTTGTAAAACTTTACATTCCAGTCTTTATAGAAGTTTTTAAGCTCGCTTTTCTTGAAATAGCCTGCTCTTTTAGGGTTTCTTTTAAATCCAGGGTCGTCTCTTGTTAAAACGCTTATAACATTTACCCCGCCGTCAAGAGTGTTTTCTTTGATTTTTTTGATTGTTTTTTTTGATATTCTTCCTCTTGATAAATTGCAATGTCGCCGTGGAGATAATAGCAGAGTATTTTTTAGGATAGTTGAACTCTTCTATGAGCCCGTGTTTTGTTTTGATTTTGACGTTGCTTTCCCTAGCGTTTTTCCTTAGCTTTGACAAGCCAACTTTAAAAGAGGCGAGCAAAGCCGTAATCTCGTTTTTTTCTCTTCAAATCATTCTAGAGTAAATCTCTAGCTATTCAAATCCACCTGGTTTTTTTTAACTCTACTTCTAAAATCTTTAATCAAATTCTCGTAACCCTCACTTTGAACAATATCCCATGACCTCTTGTAATCAACTCTACTAGAACAACTTTTAATATCCAAATTCAAACGCTTAACCCCAAAAAACTTTAAGTACAAATACTTGTGAATTGCATGAACAATAATATGATTCTTAGTAGTCACACTTTCATTTTTATACTTCCTATTAACAAACTTATAAAAATTCAATACCCCTTCCCAGTTTTGACTTTGAATCTGATGCAACAACTCATGCGTTAAATTATCTACAAACTTAACGCGAGACTTATAAACCGGCAAAGTCAAAGGATCTGAAAAAGGAATTATCCTACCAACAACATAAACAATTATCTTTTTCTGCCTCCACTTCAAACCACTAACCCTAGAAATCTCAGCTAACACTGCCTTATCATGTTTGTTCCATTCCTTCTCATATTTCTTTACAGCTTTTAGAATAGATCCTTCTTTTGGATAATCCTGCAAACCACGCCTTAAAACTTCATCATGTTTAGCAATGGATGTTAGATAACGCTTAATCTTTTGATTATATATCCATGAATACCTAAACTCTATCTTAGGATCCAGCATACTCTCACCACTTTACTGATTTAAATTCATAAGTATTTAAAACCACCGCAAAAAAACCATTACAAAACAATGGTTTTTTCTAAAAAAATAATGTTTTTATAACGTTTTTTCATCAATAAATTTAAAATCGATCAAGCGTAAAAAGAATCATGATTTTAAAGTCAGGGGAAGTGTTATCAGCTTTTGAACGAAACGGTTTAAGTATTGGAATCAGAACTCCAAAAAAATCAGATGTTTTTGATTTAAGAAAAATGATCAATGATCTTGTTGAAGAGCAGGCGATGATTCTTAAAAACAATAAGGCGACGATAAAGGAAGAGGCAAAATTTCTAAGGAATACTTTAGCTGAAATCATGAAAGGTAACAGAATAATGCTTGTTGCTGAAGTGAATGGAAGAGTGGTTGGAAACTGTGAGTTAAAAATTCATTCAATGAGAGAAAGACATGTTGGCAGCATTGGGATAGCAATATCCAAAAAATACCGTTCCATTGGCATTGGAAAGGTTTTGATGAAAAATGTAATTGAATTGGCAAAAAAAACAGGTATTAAGCTGATTTATCTAGAAGTTCTTGACATCAACGATTGCGCTATTCATGTCTACAAGAGTCTGGGCTTCAAAAGAGCGGGTAAAATTCCAGGCAAAATATTATATAAAAATCGTTATCATGATTCGATAATGATGGTTAAGAAAATATAGCAATTTAACATTATAATTGCTATTCCCTTTTCTTTCATAAGTTCTTCCAGCCATTTCATGAAGACTGTTGTCACGGTATTGTTTCACTCCAGTAGAGCGAAATGAATAAAATGAATGAGGTTTATTATTTGTAGTAGTGTTTGTTGAATGGTTGACGGTTATAGAGTTGAGAAGCTTTCAAAATTAACGGGTTTGGGTATCAATCCTTATCCTTATTCTTTTAGTCAGAAGAATCACTCTGTTGAAATAACATCTAATTTTCAGAGATTTGAAGGCAAAGAGGTAAGCGTCGCTGGAAGGATTATAAGGATGAGGACTGTTGGAAAATTAACTTTCATTGATCTTTTGGATCAGGAGGGGAAGATTCAGGTTTTGGCTGCTGAAAAATTGACAATTCAAGATACTGATGAAAAGTCGGTTAAGCTTCTTGAGTTTATTGACTCTGGCGATATTGTGGGTGTTGAGGGAAGGGTGATGAAAACAAAGAGAGGGGAGATCAGTGTTGAAGCTAAAAGTATTGAATTGCTTTCAAAATCGCTTTCAGGTCTACCTGAAAAGTTTCATGGTTTGACCGATGTTGAGCTTAGGTACAGGAAGAGACATTTGGATTTGATTTCCAACCCTGGTGTTAGGAGTTTTTTCATTATAAGGGCTAAAATATTAAAATATGTAAGAGATTTTCTTGATTCAAAAGGCTACATAGAGTTTGAAACGCCTATTCTTCAGCAGACTTACGGCGGGGCTAATGCCAAGCCATTTAAAACTCCTAACACCAGGG
>JAMCXP010000030.1 GCA_023474775.1 Candidatus Martarchaeota archaeon | reverse complement strand
GCTCATCTTGAAAAAGTAGGCTTCTTCCTTTCTTCTTATCACATCCTTGCCGCATGAAGGGCATTTGCCATTGTTCAATTCGTTATCATCAAGATAATTCTCGCATGAAACACAATACCACCCCTCGTAAACTCCCTTGTATATTTCTCCTTTCTCGTAAATCATGGTCAGAACTTTTCTAACTACCTGTTCATGATTTTTGTCAGTTGTTCTGATAAAGTAATCGTTTGAAATGTTAAGTTTCTCCCAGACTGTTTTAAAATAGTTTGCTATTGAATCGACAAAATTTTCAACGCTTACGCCTTTCTCCAAAGCGGTTTTTTCAACCTTCTCGCCGTGCTCGTCGGTTCCGGTTAAAAAAAACACTTCCTTGCCTTGAATCCTTTTAAATCTTGCAATGCTATCAGCCAAAAACATGGTGTAAGCATGTCCAAGGTGATTATGAACGATAAATATTTTAATTGGTGTTGTAATATAAAATTTTTTCATGCTGGTTAATTATGCCAGCAACTTTAAAATAAGTTTTCATTTGAGTTGAATTGATATTTTTTTCAGAATTATTTAATGTGGCTGTCTATTATCTTAGTCAGTTTTTCCTTAAGTTCTTTTTCATCTTCAATAAAATGAATCTTTTTTTTGTATCCTTTAACGCCTTTGATTAAATCCTCGTCTTTTCTTGAAACTATCACGCTGTCAAAATCATGCCCGAACATTTTCTTTAGAATTTCATTATCTGTAGAAGCCTCATGCACTTCAACGCTTCCCTTTGATGACAAGACATGGTGTTTTATGATTTTTGTCAGATTTTCATCCCTGCTGACAACAAGAATTTTATTTTTATTTTCTTCTGACCTTATATAATGTGTCATTTTTTAATCTCCTGTTAAAATATAAGATAATTCTGATTAAATAAGTTTTTAAATATTGTTTTTTAAAATTGTTTATACAATGAACAAAAAAATTACTATAATCGCAGGCTGTTTTTCTGTTATTCTACTTGCGGGTTCTTTCGTTTATTTTCTTTCAAACGAGTGGTTTTTTACTGACCCTCTGACAGAAGCGCTTGCGCTGCTTGTTCCTTTAATTGTCGTGTTTTTTTTCATATTTATTTTAATTCGAAACGTCAAAAAACATCGCTGAAAAACAAGTACTGCTGGACATAGCCTGCGTGAGAGCCGAACCTTTTAACCGCGAACTCCTGAATATTTTTTTCCCTATGATAAACTTTTTTCATTATTCTTTCAATGTGGACGTCGACTGGAAACGCTTCAGTAAAATCAAGGCTGAAAAGCATGACGCACTTCGCAACCTTGTCGCCAACCCCGGGCAGGCTTTTAAGCTCTTCAAGGGCGTTGTCAAAACTTTTTTTTTTAATTCCTTCAAGATCAAAGCCGTTCGCTACAATCTCTGAAGTCTTTTTAATGTACTTGCTTCTATAGCCAAAGCCTATTTTCTCAAAATAGCTTTCTGAAAAACTTGAAAGGGTTTCAGCTGAAGGAAAGCAATCGTTTAAATCATAAAGGCTTTTAACTCTCTTTTTTATTGTTTTGATTGAAGAATTCTGGGAAGTTATAAAAGAGATTAGGCACTCCCATGGATCCTGTCTTAAAACCCTCAAACCCCTGTATTTTTTTAAAAGCTCTTCAACAAGCTTGTCCCTGCTTTTTGAAACCACTGAATTGTATATATCGTCGAGATTTTCTTCAAGCTTAAAAAAGCTGGAGATTTCATTCTTGTCGACACCTTCGAAAAAAAGATTTTCTCCTGACTTTTTAATTCTAACTTTTTTTCCTTTTATAAAACCCTGCCAAACCCCTTCTTTTTCCCTCCAATTGAAAACCTGACCTGAATTTAAAGTGAAGTCAAGGTTTAAAGGCTCTTTTAATTTTAAAATCATTTACTCATCAATAAGCTCTTTCATTTTTTCACTCAAACCGCTGATTTTAATTCTCTCCTGTCTCATGTCATTTCTATATCTCAATGTTACAGTGTCATCTTCAAGCGTTTGATAATCAATAGTGACTGCAAAAGGAGTTCCAATTTCGTCAAATCTTGAATACCTTTTGCCAATGCTTCCGCTTGAGTCATAATCGCAGACAATCTTATTTTTCAAATCATCGAAAACTCCTCTTGCTTTTTTTTCAAGCTCTTCCTTGGGCATTAAAGGAAGAACGGCTATTTTGACTGGTGCTATTGAAGCTTTTAAATCAAGAAAAACTCTTCCATCTTCTCTTTCACTGTAAGCGTCAATCAAAACAGTCAAAAGAGTTCTCTCCACTCCTGTTGATGGTTCGATTACAAAGGGTATTATTTTTTTCTTTTCTTTCTCGTCAAAAAAACTTAGTTCATCCCCGCTGAACTTTGAGTGTTGCTTCAAATCAAAATCCGTTCTGTTGGCAATTCCCTCTACTTCCTTCCAGCCCCATGGATAATTATAATCTAAATCCCAAGTTTCAGAAGAGTAATGTGACAATTCAGTCTTGACGTGCTGTCTGAATCTCAGGTTTTCAGGTTTTATTCCAATACTTTTGAACCACTTGAAAAACTCTATCATCCAGTAAGCATGCCATTTAGTTCCAATAATCTTTTTTTCCAAAGCATGTTCAAAGCTCATTTTTTCATGTTTAATGTTTTTCTCCTGCATTTCCTGGGTGTAAAAAAAGCATTCTGTCTTCAAATCATCTTCTTTTATTTCAGCATCGTTCATCTTTTCAGGGTTTATGAAAAATTCAAGTTCCATTTGGCTGAACTCCCTGCTTCTGAAAACAAAATTTCTGGGTGAAATCTCGTTTCTGAAAGCCTTTCCAATTTGAGCCATGCCAAAAGGAAGCTTCTTCCTTGAAACCGCCAAAACTCTTTTAAAATCAGTGAAAATCAACTGAGCTGTTTCAGGTCTCAAATACATCAAAGAAGCGTCATTTTCAATCGCTCCAACATGTGTTTTGAACATTAAATTAAAAACCTGAACCTCTGTGAAATCACCCCCGCACTTAGGGCATTTAATCTTGTGTTTGTCAATCAACTCTTGAAGTTGTTTAACTCCAACCCCGTCCATGCTTATTTTTAGTTCTTCTTCAATCAACTGATCCGCCCTGAATCTCAAATGGCATTTCTTGCATTCAACCAAAGGGTCGTTGAAAGAATCAACATGGCCGCTGGCTTTCCAAACCTTTGAAACGTTAATCAAAGCCCCGTCAATTCCTACAATATTATCTCTGTCATTGACAACGAACTTCCACCAGTTGTTCTCTATGTTTTTTTTCAATTCTACTCCCACAGGACCGTAATCAAAAAATCCTGCCATGCTACCGTAAATCTCGTTGGAAGGAAACAAAATCCCTCTTCTAAGGCAAAGATTAACAATTTTATCCATCTTGTTTTCCTTACCTTCTATTTTTTTCAACTCTTCCATGTTGTTTAATTAATCAACGCAAAGTTTTATAACTTTTCATCAAGAAAAATAATTTCAATTGCAGGGATAGCAAAGTCTGGTCAAATGCGGCAGGCTCAAGATCTGCTCCTGTAGAGGAATAAACAGCGTTCATGATTAGTGATTGAAAAAGCTCTGTTTGCCGCAGCAAGGTTCGGGGGTTCAAATCCCTCTCCCTGCATTTTTTCCTTTGAAAAAAACAGAATCAGTGACCCTTCAGGCACTCCGGCTTGCACTGAAAATCATTTTAAACCCCTGTATTTTAATAATAAATGAAATGAAAATAAAAAGAGTATACGAGCCAGCTGAAAAAGGAGAGTTTAGGGTTTTAGTGGACAGACTCTGGCCAAGGGGAGTTTCAAAGAAAAAAGCTAAAATCGATTTGTGGCTTAAAATCATTTCCCCGAGTGATGAGCTGAGAAAATGGTTTTCGCACGACCCTCAAAAATGGAGTGGATTCAAGAAAAAATACTTCAAAGAATTAAAATCAAAAAAACAAGAACTAGCTGAAATAAGACTCTTGAAAAAAAAGCACAAAAATTTGACACTCTTATTTTCAGCAAAAGATCCTAAACACAATAATGCGGTTGCTCTGCTTGAATATCTAAAATTCTAATTAGTACATACTGTCCAGAATCTTTATTCTCTCTTCAATAGGAGGGTGGGTGGAAAAAAGATTTGAAACTCCCTTCAATGGATTTGAAAAATACAATGAAGAGGTAACTTCTGTAGCGTGCTTAACCGGAGTGCCTGAAGGGTTTTGAGAGTATTGTTGTATTTTTTTTAAAGCACTGGAAAGGCCTTTAGGGTTTCTGGTCAGTCTAGCGCCGTTTGCGTCGGCCATGTACTCTCTTTTTCTTGAAATGGCAAGCTGAACTATAGTGGCTACTATTGGCGCTAAAATTCCTATAATCAAAGCTATTATAATAATAATCCCTTCATCTCTCCTGTCACCGCCTCCGAAGAAAAGAAAACTCCTGGCAAACATTGCTATAATGCCTATAACTCCTACAAAAACAATGGCTATCATCATAAACTGAATGTCATTGTTGCCTACGTGTGACATTTCATGGGCCAAAACCCCCTCCAACTCGTCTTTGTTCATTATTTGAAGCAGACCTGTGGTTACAACAACAGAAGCGTGTTTAGGGCTTCTTCCAGTTGCGAAAGCGTTGGGATTAGGTTCGTTCATGACATAAATCTTTGGAATAGGCAGTTGTTGAGCTAAAGCCAAGCCTTCAACAATATTATACAATCCAGGGTATTGTTTTCTGTCAGCCTCCTTAGCCTGGCTTATGGACAGAATAACTTTATCCCCTGCATAGTAAGTGATAAGAGCGTAAATTCCGACCAATATAAAACTTAAAATCAAACCAAAGATACCAAGACCTAGGAAAAGGGTGAAGATAAAAATCACTGCAACGAATAAAACGAAAAAACCGGTCATTAGCAGGATTGATTTCCACTTGTTTCTTGAAATCTGATCAAAATAGCTTACCATTTAACATTTTACCTTTTTGAAGCAATTCCCTTGCTTTGGATTAATTTTATTTCTTTGCTGGTTTCTGGCTTTGCTTTGAAGGTTTAACTGAAGATTGTGAAGAGGCTGAAGGATTGTTGACATCGTCAAAATTAACCTTCACCACTTGCTTCTCTTCCTCAGGAGCCTGGAAGAAGTCGGATTTCGTGAAATTGAACATTCCTGCGAAAATATTCCCTGGAAATTGTTGAATGGCATTGTTGTAGTCCAAAACATAGTCGTTGTAAGAAGTTCTGACAAAAGATATCTTGTCTTCAGTGGTTTCCAACTCTTCTTGAAGCATTTTGAAATTCTCGTTTGCCTTCAAGTCAGGGTAGTTTTCAGCCACGGCGAAAATGCTCTTCAAAGCCTGGCTTATCTGATTATTGGCCTGTGCTTTGTCCTGGACAGATCCTGAGACAATAGAACTTCTAAGCCTTGTAACGTCAGTTAAAACCTGCTTTTCATATTTCATGTACCCTTTGACACTCTCTATAAGATTAGGTATCAAATCATATCTTCTCTTCAATTGAACGTCAATTTGAGCCCAAGCGTCCTGAACCCTGTTTCTTTTTGATATCAAACCGTTGTAAATCAAAATTATGATAACCAAAAGAACAACTATAATACCCCCAATTATCCAGCCCCACATAATGTCATCACTTCTTTTAGATTTTAAACTCTTTTAAAAAGTTTAAAATATTTTGAACCTTTTATTTATACTTCAACTGGTATTTTAACTTTTTGTTTAAATTTCAATTTAAAAAACCGTTTTTTCTTAAAAACACAATTTTAATTTGTTAACCTATCATCTTAAAAGATTTCATTCCTCTAATATAATACAGTGATGATACCATCCCAGTCTGAGCTTAACGCTTTGATGACAAAGGTAGCTTCTGATTGAAAATTTTAATGGTTTTGGCTTGTGAAATCCACTGCCTTTAGGCAGTCGGATGAAACAAGCCCCGCAACATTCTAATTTTCAAAAGTGCTAATGCCTTTAGCG
>JAMCXP010000035.1 GCA_023474775.1 Candidatus Martarchaeota archaeon | reverse complement strand
GAATCCCTAGCATTGTTTTTCTTGGAAAAAAATTTTAAACAAGATTATTTTTAAAACCTTTGTTTTAAGTAAAAAACAAGATTTTGACCTTTAAAAAACCGTAAAACACGTTTAAAATAAACCAACAGTAAGGTTTTTAAATATTCAAGAATAACCTTTAAATTAAAAATTTTTAAATAAAAGGTGATTTTATAAAATGATGAGAAAAGGACAGAGCGCTTTGGAATACCTTGTCACTTACGGCTGGGCTATTCTGGCAATAGTAATCGTTGCCGCAATATTATGGTACTTCGGGGTATTCAACCCATCAAGATTCACCTCCTCACATCAGTGCGGTGGTTTCTCTGACTTCCAGTGCTTAGACTACGCTGTTAATGCAGGTGGAAATACAACAATAGTTCTTGGAAACAAGCTTGGTACGCAAATAAATGTTACCACAATAGAGATTGGAAATAGCACTGCTAATTGCTCAATTGTTAGCGCCTCAGATATAAGTGCAAACGGACAAGTAACTGGAACTTGCTTATCTAACACTATGCCTGCTGCTAACGCTGGCAACACTTATAATGTGAATGTAACCTTTACTGACATGACATCAGGATTGACGCACTCTGACAGTGGTTTCATAGGATCAAGCTAAATTGACTCTATGGAGGGTTTTTAACAAAACCCTCTTTTTTTTCTTTTTTTTAATTTCTTCTTTTTTTCATTCTCTGCTTTTGGTTTTTGAATTAGGCTTTTAAATTTTCCCATCCAATTATTTAGTCATGGTTTTGGAATTCAGACACGACGCCACTAAAAACATCACTATAATATCAGCAAGCAAAAGATCGCAAAGACCGACGGTTTATTCTGAAAAGGTTTTTTGTCCTTTCGACAAGGGAAGCGAGAAGTCAACCCCTCCAACAAGCTTTGCCCTACCTGAAAACGACTGGAAGGTGAGATGCTTCGAAAACCTTTACCCTGTGCTTAAAAAAGAAGGAGAGTTCAAAAAAGGAGAGGGTTTCTGGAAATCCAACGCTGTTGGAATGCACGAAGTGATTGTGGAAACAGACAACCATGGAGAGTTGTTTCAAAACTTCACAGAAGAACAGCTCAAACTAGTACTAAAAGCTTACCTAAACCGGTTCAAATTCTTCACAGAAAACAATGAATATGCTTTTCTGTTCAAAAA
Organism: Candidatus Martarchaeota archaeon; assembly: GCA_023474775.1. GTDB lineage: Archaea > Micrarchaeota > Micrarchaeia > Norongarragalinales > UBA8480 > DTNV01. The sequence goes on along the minus strand of JAMCXP010000035.1, from coordinate 4,902 downwards.
CTACGGCAAAGGCAGTGGTGCAAGCATAGATCACGAGCACTCGCAGATAATAGGCCTTCCGTTCGTTCCTGAAGTGATTGAAAGCGAAAGCAGGCTTTGCGAAAAGCAATGCTTCTTCTGCAATCCTGGAGAAGCGGTTTTAGAAACAGAACATTTCAAAGTCATAGCTCCCTCCTTTGCAAGATTTCCGTTGGAAGTGTGGATCATTTCAAAAAGACACGTTAAAACCCTTCTTGACTTGACAGAAGAGGAAGGGCTTGACTTTATGCTCCTGTTGAAAAAAATAATAGAAAAACAATACGAGAAATCAAAGGATTACACCATAGCGTTTCATTCAGGGTTCAGGGGAAAAGACTTTCACTTCCACATTGAATTCTACCCGAGGCCGAACGTTTGGGGTGGAATTGAGCTTGGAACAGGAGTGATAATAAACACTAAAACAGAGGAGGATGTTAAAGAGCTTTTTCAAACTCTAACTACTCAATCGCCTTAAAAACTATAAAGCTTTAAATACTTAAATTACCCTTTTAAAACCATGGAGCAGATGAATGAAGATAAAAGAAGAGAAACGCTGAAACTCGTGGTAAGCGAAAACCTTCCTCCAATGGAAACAATCAATTTCATCTTCAATCAAAATCAGGAATCAAAACAAAGAGCAAAAGAAATGGCCGAGGTAAGCATAGACAACGCTTTGTTCACGCTTAACGAAAAAAAACAAAAAGGATTCTTTCTTTCAAACTACAACGAGTTCTCAAACTTCTATGAAAACCACTTTCAATCCGCCCCTACAGAACTTAAAAACCACGTTCAAGAATATCTTGAAAGAAAAATGCTGTCAGGGGAGATGGAGCCACTCTCAAGAAAAATTGAGTTCGAGCAAAAACAAACCCCTGACTTGATAATAAGCAGGATGCTTTTCAATGTTTTCAACGACGAAATGAAGAAAAAAATTAGAATTGCAATAGAAACAGGAGGAAACGAACAGTTATATAAGGAAATAAAAGACAAGGTGTTACAAAATCTCAGGGAAAATGTATCAGACTTGGCAGAGCATGACTATTCAATCAATTTAAACACTATGAATAATCAAATTCAAATCAACGCAAGAGTGCCGGGATGGATGGAATCAAAGCTAAAGCTAGACGACAGGCAAAACGAGCTTTCAATCTTAAACACTCTTATAAAAAACAAGGCTTTTCAGCTAAAACACAAGCAAGAGTCAGTAAAAAAAGAAGAGGTAAAAACACAAAAAATAGAACCAGAAGAAAAGCCAACACTAACCCTTGCAGATCTGGGCTTAAAATCAACTTCAGACCTTCAAGAAGTCCAGGACTTAACATCTGAAAGCGAAGAAGAAAAACCAGAAGCGCCTAAATCAATAGAACCATCAATGGACTTGTTTCTAGAAACTTTCTTCAAAAAAGAAAACAAAAGCGGAAAGCTGTTATATACTAAAATAAAAAATGACATTGCAAACGGAGGGGGTAGAAAGGTTGAAGGAAAAAGACTATATGAAAAAGCAAGAGACTTCATAAAAATATACGCTCAATACCACCAAATCAAAAAATACGAAGCCAACCCCAACCTGCTTAAAAACGAAGAGAAAACTAAAAACTTCTTTGTTTCAGAGCACAGAAAACTCATTCAATTAATCAAAAAAATAAAAAGCAGAAACCCTCAAAACACTCCTAACCCTCAGGACTTAGAGGCATACTTTAATATATCTTCAGCCCTGAATATACTGCATTCGCGACTAAGCGAGTTCACCACGCCGTACATGAAAAGCAAGGTAAGCGTGGCCTGAAAAATTGAATGCTTCAAAGGTGATAAAAATTGAAAATAGTAGTCAATGACACTAAAACTGGAAAATCCTATCAAAAAGAAATTGAAACCCCTCAGCTGACTGGGAAAAAAATAGGAGATGAAATAGACGGGGGTTTGATTGGATTAACCGGTTACAAACTAAAAATAACCGGAGGAAGCGACAAAAGCGGGTTTCCTCTAAGAAAGGGGATAAACGCCAGGAGGACCGCTATAGTAACAGGAAGAAGCGTAGGTGTTAGAACGGGAAAAAACCAGAAGCTCAAAAGAAGAGTGGTGGGAGAAACTATAAACAGCGAAACAATGCAGTTAAACCTCAAAATAACCACTCAGGGATCAGCGGATTTAAACACAATATTCCCGGCAAAACCAAAAGAAGAAAAAGCTTGATAAAAAGTATTTTATTAACACAAACAATAAAACCTTTAAATGGAATTGAAAGAAGCGCTCCTATACGAAAAACTTGAAAATCAGAAAGTCAAGTGCAACCTCTGCTCTTTTCACTGCCTAATTGAAAATGGGAAAATGGGAGTCTGCAAAACAAGAATAAATAAGAACGGAGTTTTATACACTTTAAATTATGGGAGGGCAAACGGGTATTCAATCGAGCCGATAGAAAAAAAACCATTCTTCCACTTCCACCCCTCGTCAGAAGTTCTAAGCTTCGGAACCCCTGGATGCAACTTTTCATGTCTGAACTGTCAAAATTATTTTATGTCGCAGAGCACCAAAGAAGTGGAAAACGCCTACTCTCAAACAAGATTTACTAGCCCTGAAGAAATCGTAAAAGCAGGGAGGGAAGCTGAAGGCTTTGCCTACACTTACACTGAGCCAACTGTTTTTTTTGAGTACTCGCGCGACTGTATTTTGGAAGAAAAAAGAAAAACAAACAAGTTTCACGTGTGGGTTTCAAACGGGTTTTACTCGGAACAATTGCTGTCAAAAATAATAAAAGAAGACCTCTTGGACGCGGTGCGAATAGACCTAAAATTCACTTCCGAAGAGAAGTACGCAGAGGTGTGCAAAGCGAGATTCAACCCTGTGATAGAAAACATTAAAAAAATCTCAAAAACAAGCGTTCACTTAGAATTAATAAATCTTATAATCCCAGGCTACAACGACTCTGAACAAGACCTTGAAAAACTCGTTGATTTAATCCATGGCATAGATAAGGCAATTCCCCTTCACTTCTTAAGATTCTATCCCTATTATAAAATGTCAAACATCCAACCTACAAGCGATGAAACACTTAAAAAAGCGTTCAAAATTGGAATGGAAAAGCTTGACTATGTTTATATTGGAAACGCTTCTATAAAGGGAAGCGAAGACACGCTCTGCCCTAACTGTAAAACAATTTTAATCAAAAGGAAGGGTATGATCGTGGTTGAAAACAATCTGACAGAGCCGTTTTGTCCAAAGTGCGGCAATAAAATAAATATAAAACTTTAATAACAAAAAATAGTTATTTGACTTATAAATAGAGCGTAATCTAGATCCAAAACCGATGCTCTAAGAATGAGAATTTTCGCCTTAAATAAAGAATACAACCTAGTAAAAGATGTGGAGGAGGAATTGGTAGAAAAAAAGCTAAGGCAAGAAGAGGATGAGATAAAACGCTTCGGAAAGAGATATTTAAGCGAGAAAGAAGCTCCAAAAAGAATACACTTTATAGGAAATTATAATCAATACGAGCAATGGTTTTCAAAACCGCTTGATATTTAAATCTCTAAGATAAGCTTTTATTATTTTGCGTGCAATTTTCTATTTAAAATTAATAAAAGGTTGATTCAAACTTGCTAGAAGGACTGTTCAAATGGTTTACAAGACTATTCAAAAAAAAGAAAATCCTAAGCCTTGGCTTTTACGGAAGCCCTAATGCCGGGAAAAGCACTCTTGCAAACAGAATATGCGAGGAGTGGACAGGAGAGCCTATAAGCAAAGTGTCAGAAGTGCCGCACGAAACAAGAACAGTTCAAAAAAAAGAGAAGGTAGTGGTGAAAGTAGATGGGAAAGAGCTGATAATGAACATCCTGGACATGCCTGGAATAGCAACAAAAGTGGATTACCGAGACTTTGTGGACTATGGCTTAAGCGTGGAAGAATCGCAGCAAAGAGCAAGAGAAGCGACAAAGGGAATAATCGAAGCAATAAAATGGCTTGAACATGTGGACGCGGCTCTAGTGGTGATGGATTCAACTCAAGATCCCTACACACAGGTTAACATAACAATTCTAGGAAACCTTGAAGCAAGAAACATCCCTGTGATAATAGTGGCAAACAAAATAGACCTCAAAAAATCAAACATTGAAAAGATAAAGGAAGCCTTCCCGCAGCACTCGATAGTTTCTATAAGCGCGCTTAAAGGAGAGGGCATGCAACAACTATACAAAACCATTGCAAGCAAGGTGAAATGAATCTTGGCAAAAATAGAATTCGTATCATCAAAAACTCTTCAAAACCTTGAAGAAAGCCAAAAAATAAACTACATTCTTTCGAATATAAAGAAAAATAAAATCCTAGTACTAGAGGAGCCCCTTACCTTGAAAGAAGAGAAAGAGCTTATAGAAAGAACAATGAATTTGATATCCAGAGACTTCCCCGGAATAGAAGTAAGCAGCCTGGGAGGAGGGGAGGGATTTAAAGAAACATTAATCAAGATGCTGGGCGGAAATATTGGCTTGACAGTAATAGGCCCATCAAACCTTGTAAAAGAACTAAAAAAAGACCCAAACAAAATATATCTGAACGTGAAATAAATGCATAAGTGCATAAAATGCGGAAAAATCTATGAAAACAACTCTCCTGAATTACTTTCAGGCTGCCCGTGCGGATCAAGGATTTTCCTTTTAATAAAAGAGGGCAGCGCTCCCAAAACAGATTTGAATTTTCTGGAAAAACTCCTTCCCAAAAACATAAATCTTGAAATAGAAGCAGAGCCAATTGAAAACGTCACTGTAAAAGAAAAAGGCACGTACATGATAGATGTTTCAAGCCTTGCAAGCGGAAAACCTTTAATAATAAGAACGTCAAACGGAATATATTTTGTTTGGGTCTTTTTTTAGTTCTTTTACAAGGTTTGAT
>JAMCXP010000039.1 GCA_023474775.1 Candidatus Martarchaeota archaeon | reverse complement strand
TGAATAAAATGAATTTAAACGAAAAAATAGAAGGGCTTCAAACACTTTTCGGCGTTATAGCAGGTGAGCTCACCCCCCTTCAAAAGTCTATAATTGAAGAGGTTTTGTATGAAATATATGATGAGTATGGAAAGGTTAGTAAGACATCGCCAACCTTTAAGGACGTGTATTATCTTCTTGATAAAAAATCCAAAAACAAGCAGATTCAAAAAGAAGTTTTAACCTTAAAACAATTGATAAAACCCTATATTAGAGATTCACTTAAATGCTTCTCCACTCAAACTAAGGTCAACATCAATTCAAGATTCATAGTGTTTGACATTTCCTATTTCATGGATAAAATCAGCATTGCCACCAGTCCGGCAATGTTCATAATTCTTGATTTCCTTTCAAATAAGATGAAGGAAGGAGTTGAAAGAAAAGCCATTGTTGTTGATGAGGGCTGGAGACTTTTGAAGGCTAAAAATATTTCAGACTATATTCTTGTTTTCACAAAAACGGCAAGGAAATACAACACTTCTTTTCAAATAATAACGCAGGAGCTAGGTGATTTGGCGGGAAGCGACGCTGGAAGCGCAGTTCTGGCAAACACTTCGATTAAATTGTTATTAAGGCAGGACCCTGCCAACATTGACGAGATTTCAAAAGCGTTGAAATTGTCAGAAGGCGATTCGACAAAACTCATGACAGCGAGCGTGGGAGAGGGAATTTTGATTCTTGAAAATATTAAAATCCCTTTCAAGAGCTTCTGCACTCCTGAAGAGGAGAAAGTAATAACCACAAAACCAGAGTAATGAAAAATGTTCAAATGGAAGAGAAGAATTGAAGGTAAGATAAGTGAAAAAATAACAGGAATAACACGAAAAGGAATGCTTTTAATCCTTTTTTTAATGAGCGTCATCACAACCGCTGATTTTTATTTCAATGGGTTCAGTCTTATAAAGCTTATTCTTCTTGAATTAATTATAATCACGATTTTAGCTAATATAGCGCTTTTGAAAATCTGACTTCACTATATTAGCCATTTTGGTATACGTCTGCAATAAGGTTTCCGAAGTTGACAGCGTTTGATTCCAGGAAGGAAGAATTGCCGTTGAATATTATTTGTTTGGATGAGATTTTAACGCAGTTGCAACTTCCCACTTCAACGACGATTTGTGGGTAGCCGCAGTTTGAATTGTTGGAGTTGCAGCCGATTGTTTGGTTTCCAACCACGCCGTACACTGAGGTGGGGTGGTTGAATATTTTATTCGCGACCGCTATCTGCGCGGAGGCTATGGCAACCGCGCTGTTTCTTGAATCGTTGCCTGAGTAAAGTTGTTCTTGAAGTATTATTGAATTGTTGAGAACGGTTTTTGCATTTGTCAACGGGTTTCCGTTGGTATATACTGGTATTCCGTATATTAGTTGTGGTTTTTTTTGGTTTGAAACAGCTAGGAAGGCTATTGAACCGGCGACAATTATTATAATGGCGTATAGAATTATTTCTTTATTCATATTAGAAACTCCTCTCCTTCTCTTGCTAGAATGGTGTTTGGGAATATTTTTTTGGCTTCTTCAAATAGTTTATTTAAGTCATCATATCTGTTGCTGAAGTGAGTTAGCATTAGTTTTTTGGAATTGCTTTTCTTGGCGTTCAATGCGGCTTCTGTTGCTGTGCAGTGGAATTTTTCTCTGGCGGTTTTTTTTTCAGTTTCTGAGAAAGTTGAATCGTGAATTAGTAAGTCTGAGTTTTTGGCTTTTGATGCTATTCCGGCGAATTGTTTGGTGTCGCCAGTGAAGGTTATTTTTTTTCCCTTTGCTAAATAGGAGAGTGTTTGGTAGGTTATTTTTTTATTTTCCACTATTGCGAATCCTTTTTCTTGTATTTCTGAAAGGTATTTTCTTGGTATTTTGAACTTTTCAACTTTCTTCATGTCAAAGCGTCTGTACGCTAGGGTTTCAAGAATATAGCCAAAAGCTTCTGTGTTGTGGTTGACTTTGAACGCTTTAATTGTGAAAAGTTCATTTGAGTAGAATGGTTTTTTGGTTTGGTTTAATTCTATTATTTCTACTGGGAAGTTTGATTGGAGTGGTTTGAGTGTGAGAATGGATGTGATGAGGTGTTTTATTCCTTTTGGCCCGTAGATTAGAAGAGTTTCTTTTCTTCCACTCATATTTAGTGATTGTATTAGGCCGAAAATTCCTAGAAAGTGGTCTGCATGTAGGTGGGTTATAAAAATCGCTTTTACTTGGAAGTAGCTTAGTTTGAATTTCATCAGTTGTTTTTGCAGTCCTTCGCACGCGTCGAATAGGTAAACTCCTCCGTGTTTGATTCCCACGCATGATGGGAATTCGTCTTTTGACGGCATGCTTGCGCTTGAACCTAGAACAACAACTCTTATCATATTTTTAACCTTTGAATGAATTTTAAATGCCGCAGGCCGGATTTGAACCAGCGACACATCGGTCTTCAGCCGAACGCTCTCCCGGACTGAGCTACTGCGGCGCGCTAATATTATTTGAAGGCAGAGCCATTTTTCTCTGTTGTTTTGCCCCGCACTCTGAACATATCAAAAGCCTTCCTCTTAGTGTTAATTCTGACTTGCAGTTTGTGCAGTATGCTCTGACCACTCCGAGTTCAGGTTGTTTGATTGTGAGGTAAATTCCAAGGGTTTTTACTTCTATTATCTTAGCTTTGATTATGTCTCCTATTGTTATGAAGCTTCTCATGCTTTCAGCGTAGGAGTTTGAAAGTTCTGATATTCTCAGGAATGTTTTAATTGAAGGGTATGATTTGAGCTTATCTTCAGGGGTGACGCTTTCAATTGAAGCCACTTGTCTTGAGATGGAACCTACTATTCCCACAACCACGTCTCCTGGTTTGACTACTTCGAATTCTTTGCCTTTGACTGAAATCATTCTTGTTTTTGGATCTTCTATTTTTTCCCCTTTTATCGAGGAGTAAATAACTCCGTTTTCTGTGAAGGTTCCCCTGCCTCCTATTAATTCTTCTTCAAAAGCTAGCTGCTCTCCTGGCGTTACCTGCACTTTTTTCAATCACTCCTGGTTTTCTTTAAGCGAAAGCAGGTTTTTCATCAAGTCGTCTGCCACGTTAACGTTCTTTTTAAGTGTTTCCACCGCTTTTTCGTCCTTAACTCCTTCTGTAGCTTCGGCTTCGCTGCTCATTTTTTGAGTCTGTTTTTCTGCTTTCTGTATGGTTGGGTGCTCGCCATGCTCTTCTTTAAGCTCGTTTAAGATGGAGCTCATTTCGTTTGAAATGTGAAGTACTATTGATTTGACCAAAATGCTCTGGTCCACTTTATCGCTTTGCATAGCGTCTTTTAGTATTGAGATAAGTTCATTCAAACCCAAAAGTCTTCCTTCTAGGTAAGCTTCCTGAGCGTTCATGTCATCTATTTCCTTTGGCATAGTAAAATATCACCATTTAATTTTTAAAAGCCCCATGTTTTTAACGTTTTCGCCGTTTAGGCAATCAAATATTTTCATAAATTTTTTTCATGTACAGCGCGTCTTTTTCAATGTTAGGCGACTCGCATATTATAGTTCCACTGCAGTTGAAATCTTTTAGGGCTTGAGCAAGTGGTTTGAATGGAGGGGCGTCGCTGTCCATTGTTAAATGGTTTCTTTCCCCTTTTTCTGTGAAGTTAATGCTTGACATGTGGCAGTGAAGGGTTTGAAGGCCTTTCTTTCCTACTTTTTTCTCCACCAACTCAAAGAGTTTAGCGTAGTCTTCTTTTTCCTTTATCTTTCCGTTTTCTCTGGCGTGGTAGTGTGCGAAATCTATTGTTGGCTTTAAATAATCGTATCCTATTTCTTCAGATAAAGAGTATAATTCTTCAAGAGAACCGAACTGAGTTGGCTTTCCCATAAGTTCTGGCGATAAAACTGCAGTTAGGTTTTCGCTTTTAAAAATTTCAATTAGTTTTAGGAAGACTTTTTTCATTTCATTGTACGCGTTTTCTTTGGACATTTCAAGGTAGAATCCGGAGTGAAGTACTAGTCTTTCTGCTTTTGCGGCGGTTAAAACCCTGCCGGTTGTGATTAATTCTTTAACGCTTTTTTCGGCTATTTCTTTTTTTGGTGATATTAAATTCAAGTAATAGGAGGCGTGGGCGCTTAGTTTTATGTTGAATTCTTTTGCTTTGATTCCGATAAGCTTTGCGTTTTCAGGCTTCATTTTACACCCGTGCACAAATTCAAGCTCCATAGCGTCTAGATTTATTTTTTTGACGCATTCAACCGCTTCAAGGCTTGATTCGTCCTTGCATTGCAAAGGTTTTCCAGCAGTTCCGAAAATTATCATTTCAACCTATTAAATTGTAAAGGTTTAAAAATAAGTATTGTTTTAATTAAAAGTATGGTTTATGATTTGAACGCTACAAAAAAAGACGCTGAGAAGATAAGATCTGATATCATGGGAGAACAGGATGCAATTATTCAATACCAAGCGCACATTGATGAAAGCAGGAACGAAGAGTTGAAGGAAGTTCTGACTCATATAATGAATGATGAGAAGGAGCACACTGCAGAGCTTATGAATCTTTTAAGAAAGCTTGACAAAGTTCAGGATGAGAAATTCAAAAAGGAAGGATTGTAAGTTAAGGGTTTATTTAAAGTAAGCGCTTAAAATTAGCGGCGAGCCTTATTAAATGAATATAATTGAAGATTTGAAGTACTCTGATGGTTTTTGAGATGAGAAAGAACCAGGTTTTTCTCAACAATGAGCCCATTCTTGATTTTATAGCAGGCATGACCAGCGGCAGGATTCTTGAAATTGGAGGGGGTCATGGGGAGTTGACAAAGCACTTGGCCAAAAAAGGGAGAGTCACAGTAGTAGAGTTGGATGAAAAGTTATCTGGAAAAATTAAAATACCAGGGGTTGAAGTTATTTCCAAAGATGCTTTGGAGGTTGATTTTGACGGGTATGATTTTATAACAGGCAACCTTCCGTACAATATTTCTTCTCAGATTATAATAAAATTTCTTGAATCTAACACTAAAAAGGCTATTTTCACTGTTCAGAAAGAGCTCGCCAAGAGAATGGTCGCAAAGCCAGGAAGCAGGGATTACTCAAAGTTAAGCGTAAATGTTCAAAACGTGGGAATCTGTAATATTTTGAAAATAATACCGCCAGAGTTTTTCAATCCTAAGCCCAAGGTTTTTTCAGCGGTTGTTGAGTTGAAAAAAAACAAGAAACCAATCTTAATTACTGAATTGGATTGGAAGATAGTGAATTTTATTTTTCAGCATAAGAACCAGAATATTGGAAAGGTTTTGAAAAGGGAGGGGTTTAAAACAAATTCTGACCCTGTTTTTCTTAAAAAAGCCAGGAATATTGAAATTGAAGAGATTAAAAAAATAAGCAGGTATTTTTAAACTTGCCTTATCACATGGAGGGGAATGACGTTTTTCTTGAACTCCAACTCTGCTATTTCAAGAGGGGATGGTTCTTTGATTTCTATCAACGGCGGGGCGCCTTGAGATAGTTGAAGCGCTCTGGCTCCTATTATCCTTGCAACTTCATATTTGGTGAGTTCTTCTTTCATTAGTAAAATAACCTTGTTTTATGGTTTTAATTATGCTAGGCAAAATTTAAATTCTTATTGTTGAAAATCCTCATAATCCTTGTCGTTGAACTCAAAAAGAGCTTTAACAAAGACAGAATCGTCTATTTTTAGGCTTTTTGCTAAATCATCTGGGTTTTTCTCATCAAGAATCCCTTCGGTTGGCTCGGCAGTGAAAGTTTTTCCATTCAATTCAAATATTACTATTGGCCTTCTTGAACTGTCTGAAAACTCAAGCACTCTCACCTTCGCTTTCAAACCTCGGCTTTTCAGCAGGGAACATAGAAAAATCGCTTTGTCAAACGAGTCTGAAGCATTCACTTCAAGAATCTCCTTAGGAGAAAGCCAGAATGAAACGTCAGAGTCGAGTTCCGCAAGTTCTATTTTTCTAACGAAATCAAATGCTTTTCTGGCGAAATCCTCGTCTGTTTCGGCTTGAATGTTATTTTTTACTGAAATTATAGCCTCGTCGGATGAGTTCACTAGCGATTTTAACTCTGGAATTGTTTTGATCTCGCTTTTGTTTATAAAATTAACGTACGGTTCTAC
>JAMCXP010000001.1:1518-6180 GCA_023474775.1 Candidatus Martarchaeota archaeon | reverse complement strand
ATCTAAGTATCGTCCAATTAAAATTTTAGCAACAGACTATATATTTAAACCTAAAATTTGGAAGTCGCTTTACACTGAATTGTTAAAAGCTGGAGCTTGTGCAATAGAGGTTGACGTCGCTGACCCCCTAGGTAGAGGAAAAGATATTACTTGTACTTCGCATAGTATTAAAGAAAGAAATCTTATTCCTGTTAAACAAAAAGAACATAAAAACACTTATAATGATGATTATAATTGTGGTCTTGTACTAAGACATACGACAATAAGTCCTGATGGTAATGCACGCCCTTGTGCTCTTTTTCCTCCATATTTACATATTTTTGGTAATATCTTAGAAAAAGGTAAAAGTCTATTTGAGAATGATTTAGTTCAAAAGTATTATTATATTTCAGCCCCACCAATCAATATATGTAGTGAGTGCACTAGTAAAGAATATTGCGAAGGTTGTATCTTTCGTGGTTTGTCTGAAAAATGTGATTATAGAAAAACTATGGGTGTTGTAACTTGAAAGATAAAGTTATAAAGTATAAATGATTTAATTTTATTTATTATTTGATTGGTGATTTAAAATGAAAAGAACACACACCTGCGTTGAGTTAAATGAAAAACACATTGGAGATAAAGCAACACTTCAAGGTTGGGTGGATACTATAAGGGATCATGGCTCGATGACTTTCATTGATTTAAGGGATAAGTATGGGCAAACTCAATTGTTGTTCAAAAAAGGTTCAAGTTTGTTTGAAAAAGTCAAAGATATAAGTAGAGAGTTTGTGTTAGAGGCAGAAGGGACTGTTAAAAGAAGAAAGCCAGGCACTGAAAACAAGAGTCTACCTACGGGAGATATTGAACTTGTAGTTGAAAATATGAAAATACTTTCAAAAAGCGAGCCTCTTCCAATTGATTTAAATGAAGAGGATATTACTGGAGAGGATTCTAGACTTAAATACAGATATTTAGATTTAAGGAGAAAAAAACTTCAGCAAAACCTCATGATAAGACACAAGCTTATGATGGCAGTAAGAAAACATTTAGATGAAAATGGTTTTATGGAGGTTGAAACCCCAATTCTATCTAAAAGTAGTCCTGAAGGATCAAGAGAATATCTTGTTCCAAGTAGGGTGCATAAAGGTAAGTTTTATGCTCTACCTCAATCACCTCAAATCTTCAAACAAATGCTTATGGTTGGAGGTTTTGACAAGTATTTTCAAATAGCAAGGTGCGCTAGAGATGAGGATTTAAGAGCTGATAGGCAACCTGAATTTACTCAAATAGATTTGGAAATGAGTTTTCCTGAGGTTGAAGATATCTACGATGTAGTTGAAGGTGTTATGAAAGCTGCATTGAAGGTTGGTAACCGTGATGTTAAAACTCCTTTTATGAAGATTGATTATGATGAAGCTATGGAAAAATATGGAACTGACAAACCCGATCTTCGCTTTGGCATGAAATTTACTGATTTCAGTGATGTTTTTAAAAAATCTGGTTTTGAAAACTTTAAAGGAAAAACTGTTAAAGGTTTGGTTATAAAAGAAAATGAAATCTCACCTCTTTCAAAAAAAGATTTTGATGAATTGGAGAACGTTGCTAAAACTAACAGAGCAAAAGGTCTTGTTATTGGAAAAGTAGTTAAAAACAAAATAGAGTCAAAAATTTCAAAATACTTAAGCGATGAAGAGATGAAAAATGTTATAGAAAAATCAAATGCAAAAGATAATGATACCCTTTTTATGATAGGTGGAGGTAGAGAAAGTACTTTAACAGCTCTCAGTCAAATAAGATTAAAATTAGGTGAAAAACTTGGGCTCATGAAAGGAGACTCCTTATTATGGGTGGTTAATTTTCCTCTTTTCAAGTTTGGAGAAGAAGAACAAAAAATAACATCTGGACACCATCCTTTCACACATGTTAAAAACGAACATTTAGATATTGTTGAATCAGATCCTTTGAAAGCAAAAGCACAAGCTTATGACCTTGTTTGGAATGGAGTAGAATTAGGAAGTGGTAGTATTAGAATTCACGAACCTGAGTTGCAGGAGAAAGTATTTAGGGTTCTAGGTTATTCAAAAGAGGAAGTTCAACGAAAATTTGGTTTTATGATTAATGCATTTAAATATGGCACTCCACCACACGGTGGGATAGGCTTAGGAATAGATAGAATTATGATGCTTTTGACTGATTCTAAAAATATCCGCGACGTTATAGCATTTCCTAAAAACAACAATGGAGTATCGCTTATGGATGATACTCCTTCTGAGGTTGATGAAAAACAACTCAAAGAGCTAGGAATTAAAGTTGTGAAATAAGTTTTTGCAACATTTGCATTAATACCACTTATCTAACAGAATGTTTTTTAAATACTGCTTCGTAAACTATTTTTAATGTTCAATTCGAGTTTAAAGAAGGTTTTGCTGATTTTCTTGTTGTTATTTTTAACAGTTAAAGCTACGACATGTGGAATCAATTCCACTTCAACTGTTATTGTTGGATCCAATAAATTTAATGTTAATTGTTTAGTAACTACAGATAATTATAATTATTATTGTAGCTCTTCTTCATCTCCTCAAACTTTAAGTCATACGGGTACTGCTACTTTTACTTGTGATTTTTCTTCGTATTCTATTGGTAGTAGTTACTGGGTGAGTGTTAATGACACTGACGAGCCAAGCGGAGGTTATAATTACAGTTTGAGTGGCACTGTTTCTTCGGGTTCGAGTGCTGTTGTTTCGATTTTAACTCCTTATAGTGGTAGTGTGAGTAATCCTTTTTGGGTTAATGGTACTATAAGTGGGGTTTCAAATGTTAATAGTGTTTCAGTGTCTGGTGGTTGTGTTGGTCCTCAAACTGTTAGTAACTTAAATGATGAAGTTTTTAACGTGTCGGTTTCAGTTGCTTCAGGTTTTAGTGGAAGCTGTGATATTACAGCAAAGGTTGGTAATGGAACTGTAAGCATAACTAGTAATCCGGTTAATAATATTCAACCTCCTTCAACGACTTCTAGTAGTAGTTCTACTTCTTACACTTCTTCTTGTAGTTTGACTGCTAACGCTTCTAGTGTTTCTAGTTCTGGGGGGAGTGTTTTGGTTTCAGGTTCTTTCAATGGTTTTCCTTCTGTGGTTAGTGGTTGGAGTGTGGATTGTGGTAATGGTCAATCTCCTGTAAGTTCTTCTTGTACTCATGGTTCTTCTGGTTCTTGCAGTGCTGTCTGCAATTATAAGAGTCAGCTGGTTACTCAGAGTAATTTCAACATTAGGGGTAGTATTGGAAGCATTAGTTGCGGTTTGAGTCCTGTCACGGTTGCTGGAACTCCTGTTAATTATAATAGTGTTTGTAGTGTTTCTATTCAGCCTACTAGTCTTCAGAATGGAAGCGTTGCTGTGACTGTTGGTTTTAACGGCATGCCTTCGAGTGTTTCAACGCTTGGCTTGGATTGTGGCGGCAGTGTCCTGCCTTTTCAAAACATCAACCTTCAATGTGACAATCATTACTCAGGCCCTACTGTTGGTTATACTGGTAGTTGTAGTGGTGTTTGTGGTTATAATTCCAGTCCGGTTGTTTTGAACGTTCCTTTGAATGTTAAGATTCAAGGCGTTTCGTGTCAGCAATCTATTCTGCAAATAACACCTACAAGTCAACAGCAGAACCAAGCATCAACTTCTTCAAATCAAACAACGTCAAACGCTCCTGTTTTGAGTGTTACTGTTTTGAAGAGTCAGACTTATTTTAATGAGAGTGTTATTGTTCCAACGCAGGTTTTGGGTGCTTCGGGTGTTTTTAATTCTTCAATGCCTGTTGATTCTTTGGTTTGTGTTAATCCTTTGGGTAGTGGTTCTTGTGGTTGCAGTGTTTCTGGAAGTGATTTTAATTGTTTTTTTAATCCGGTTGTGAATGGGAGTTATGGTTTGGTTTTTAAGAGCGGTTCTAGCGTTGATAACAATACTAATTTTACGTTGAATGCGGGTTTCGCTCCTTCTATTACCACGACAACTATAACTCCTGGTTTGGGTTGGATTCAGCAGTATATTATTTATTTTTTTGAGGCGATTGCGGTTTTACTTTTCATCTTTTTCCTTTACTTCATAGTTTTTGGCTATTTCAAGGAGTATGTTTGGAAGCCGTGGTGGATGGAGAAATTCCTTACAATGTACGAGGGGCCGATATTGAGAAAAGCCGGCGCGTACTACGAGCATTACGCTGACACTCTGTGGAGTTTAAGCCCGGGGCCCATGGAGAGCGGGATGTTTAAAGCCGCGAAGCAGTTGAACTCGACAGCTCAAGCCAGGGCAGACTCTTTTGAAGGCAGGAAAAGGGGCTTGGCTTGTAAAATATTGGACTTCTTCTCAAAAATCGGCTTGAAAGGCTATTTTACCAGAAAGGCTAAAAAGAAGATTTTGGAGCGCGAGGAATTTAAAGTGTTTGAAAGTGTCATTGATTTAAAGTCAACAGACGAGGTTGAGAAGCTTGCTCAAAGAGTCTACACTCAGCAGTTAAAAGAGGGTAAACTCTCTTAAATATATTCGTGTGTCATCGCTGTGTAGTTGCTTTCATTTTATTCTTGGCTTCCAAACATACTCCTTGAAATAGCCAAAAACTATGAAGTAAAGGAAAAAGATGAAAAGTAAAACCGCAATCGCCTCAAAAAAATAAATAATATACTGCTGAATC
>JAMCXP010000001.1:0-1508 GCA_023474775.1 Candidatus Martarchaeota archaeon | reverse complement strand
CTTGCTCAAAGAGTCTACACTCAGCAGTTAAAAGAGGGTAAACTCTCTTAAATATATTCGTGTGTCATCGCTGTGTAGTTGCTTTCATTTTATTCTTGGCTTTTTAGATTTCAACTTGGCTTTTCCTGATGATAAGCCCTTTGTCTGTTATGTCTATTGAGTGAACTTGCTCGCTGTGCTTTGTCCCTCTCATTTTTCTTATGAACAGTCTTCTTGGGTTCATTCCTCCAATGAAGTTTAGGATTATAACCCCATCGGCCACGTATTCTTCAACTGAATATCTTGAAAACTGCCTCGTGTCTTCTGGCGGTTGTGGTGGTATCTCGCTTGTTAGAATGGTGGTCATTCCAATATATGACATTAAATAGTTTATGGCTAGTATCTCCTGCCTTATTCCATCCTTGCCGTTTTCCATTTGAAATCCTATTGCAGATGTGGAGTCTATTGCTATTCTTTTGGCTTTTAGTTCTTTTATGGTGTTTGTAAGTTTGGTTAGGAATTCGTTTCTGTCATAAGTCGCCCTTCCGAATGAATGTTCTTCCTGAGAGATTTGTCCTGCTCTCGCGCTTGTCGCGTCGATTATGGCCATTTTTCCTTGATCTTCGGCTTCCTTGACATTCCACCCGAATCTGAGCATGTCCTGCCTGATTTTGTCAGGCATCTCGTCAAAAGTCACGAAAATGCCAGGTTCGTTCAACTCCACTGCTCCTTTGTAAATGTACTGCATTGCGAAAATGCTTTTTCCGGTTCCGCACGCCCCGCTCACTAGGATGTTTCTTCCTTTAGGCAAGCCTCCTTCTATTAGCTCATCCAAGCCTGTTATTCCTGTTTTGATTCTGTCCATTTGCGAAAAATCACCTTTGGTGTTTCAATGAAAAATTTAACTGCAAAAAAGAGTTTGTGTTTAATGATTAAAAAACCTTGCTATTGAGCTTTTCAAAGTTTTTTTTTGTAAAAAAAAAATCAAATGGTTTGGGCGGCGCGTGTGAAAACGCGCTCTTCATAAGGAGGGTGTTGTTAAACCTCTTTTATTCTTTTAAAAGCCCTTCTGGCGTAATCGCTTGCATCATCATTAGGGCGCGAATCGTGGAACTTCTGAAGGCAGCCCGCTCCAAACTGCCTGAGATAGTCAAAGTCCGTTTCCTTTGCAATTCTTTCAATCCGGTCTACCCTCTCTGCTTTTTCAGCGTAATTCAGCCTGCTGTTTTTTATCAACTCGTTGTAAAAAATTTTTAGGCTTAGAAGCTCGGCGTCCCTCTTATCTTTAAAAGGAGCGTACTTGTCTATTGCAAACTTCTTGAGCTTGTCGTTAGGGTGAGCTGTAAGCTCGCTTAAAAGGTCAACAGCTTCTCTCCTAACCTTAGGCTCGCTGTTTGCCGCGATTCCGGCAACCTCGCTTATATTCCCTTTCAGCTTGGAAACCTGGTCTTCACTTAAATTACTTCCGAACTCCCAGAGCTGCTTCTTAAGCTCCCAAAGGCTTTCTGAATCATTCAAGAAGATTTCAA
>JAMCXP010000013.1 GCA_023474775.1 Candidatus Martarchaeota archaeon | reverse complement strand
AGCCTTGGCTGCTATTCCTGTGAATCTCGTCCTGCCGTATCTTAGCGTAAAACCTCCTTTTGTCATTGGGTATGCGAATATAGGCCTTCCGGCTACTATTTCGTTTAAGTATTTTTCAACTGGCTTGATTTTGGTTTTTGACTCTTCTGTTTTAGCCACTTTTATAAGCTTTTCAATCCAACTCCATTCAAGACCGAAGTTCTTGGATATTTTCATTACTTTTAATGCTTTTAGGCAGATGCCCTCGCTGATCACAAGACACATTCCCCCTCTGACTTTGTTTGTTTCAACATTAACAGTGTTTTGGTGCACCGACACTTCGTAGTCTTCTGTTGGCTCTCCTGTTATGCAAACCGGACAGCTGGAAATAACGTGCTTTACCTCTTCTTCAGCAGGGTTGTACTGCCCTACTCTTGTCCTCGCCGCGTAGAGGTTTGTCTCCTCTGCGTATCTGTCCAGCTCTCCTTCTGTTGGCCTGTAATTTGAAATTCCCAGTTTTATTCTGCAGTAATCGGTTAGAATAACGGAAAAAGCCTGTCCGGTTCCTCCCGCCCCTCTTATGGGCCCTGAAAAGTATATCGCCGCGTACTCGCTTTCATCTGTGTTTTTTTTTATTTCAACCTTTGATATTCCTTCTATGGGCGCGCTCACCACTGCTTCTGTGAACAGCGCCAGACCTGTTCTCACCGCTTGTTCTAAAAGCTGCTGTTTTTCACCCTGCATTATTCTTTGGTTTATTATCAGATCAGTTATGTTTTTTATTATCTCCTCTCTTGGCTTTTCCTTCATTTCCCTTATGTAAACGCTCACACCCGGAGGTCCAACCAGCCCTTCAACTCTTGAAGCTAAATCCTCGGTTGGGATTACCTCTACTCTGGTTGCCGCGTCTAACCCCCTGGCTCTAGCTTGCTCTGCGATTGAGTATAGCTCTTTTATTTCATATGTTATTCTTTTAAAATAATCTTCGTCTTTCATGCCTGCTCACTTGTAAATTTTTCTATTTTCATGTTTCCAGTGCGCATGTTGTATATGGGCACTTCTCCAGGGCTGGGAGTCAAGCCTCTTTTGATTTGATTGCTCGTGGTTTTCTGCCAGCAGCCGCTGTTTACTATGGTTGTTCCGCGGTATTCGGTGTATCCGTTTTTGTGAATGTCCCCGAAGTGCAGGACGTCAGGTATTTTCTCGTTGTCTATTACCATTTCAGTTCCGACTGGTATTATCGGGGGTTTAAACCCATAAATAGGATTCAGCAGCCTTCTTCTCAGCATTTCAACCGCTGTCTTCTGCGGGTTTGTGAAGCCGTCGCTCGCGTTAGGAATATTAGATATGAAAGAGTATTGAGAAGCGCCGTGATACATCAGGACTTTAACGCCGTGAATTTCAGCAAACCCTGGGTTGTTTATGAAATGGAGGTTCGAGTATCCTTCAACTGATTTGATGTACTCTTCGTTTATTCTTGTCTGCGGTTCTGAAATTCTAGAAGCGTCGTGGTTGCCGGGTATTAAAATAACTTCAATATATTCAGGAATGCTTTTCAGAAACTCGCATAATATTTCATATTGAAGATAAATGTCGTTGTTTTCAAGATCGTTCTCCTGGCCAGGATAGGTTCCAATCCCGTCTACCAAATCCCCTGCTATGGTGAGGTATTTTATCTTCTCGTAGCTTTTGTTTTCCGTCTTGCCGTTTAGAAACGATATGAACTCGCTGAACTCTTTTTTCATGAAAAGTTTGCTTCCAATGTGAATGTCTGAAATCATCGCAAGGCTTATGTCCTCCTCTATTGTTTTCTTTTGCTTATATGGAATGTCCGGCCAGGTGATTGATTCGATTATGAAAAGATCTTTTGACTGTTTGCCGTCAATTGCTATAACCTCATCAGGTATCACTTCCCTAGCTGTTTGAATTATTTTTGAATCCCTACCTGCGAAGCAGGTGAGTGATTCTTCTTCATCTTCGATTTCTATTATCAGATGCCCGTTTTTGGTTTGTTTTTTTGATTTAACCATTCCTATAACTCTTGTTTTGGCAAGCGTTTTCCTTGCTTTTTCTATGCTTGTCAACGGAAGAGAGTTGATTCTCGTGGCTAGAACTCCTTTTATTTTTTTGAATCTTTCCCTGAAATATTCTATAAAATCACCTGTTGTTCCAAGCGTTTTGTTGTTTGTAATGCTGTCCGGGTGTATTTTAAGCGAACCTTCCACTTCCCTTGCCATTATTTTTTTTGTAGGCTCTATTATGATTATTTTCTCCTCTAAATCCTGGATTGCCTTTTCCACGTCTTTTCTTTCAATGTAAAATGATTTCGTGTTTTTTGCGGCGTTCTCCATTACTTTTTCAGGGCTTTCGCTCTTTAGTATAAGCTGTATTTCTTCTTTTCCTGCGATCAGCTTTTTGCTCGCAAGAAACTCCACCACTTGCTTTTCCTCCATTTTCTTTTCACTTTTTGTGGAGGTTTTTAGCTTCTCGACTGCAACCCTTATTTTTTCCTGTGCTTTTCCTTGAGCATTTCAATCTCGCTTAGAATGTTCCATATGTTTGTTCTCGCGTGCATTGGCAGGTTAACGTCGTTCACTATATCCTCCAAAGAATATGTCATCATGCTCAAAAGAGTGGGCATGTCCTCCTGTTCTTTCATTTTTTCGCTTACCTCCTCTATCCTTGTTCTTATGTTTTTGGGTATCGCGCCGTCTTCTATCAAACTTGAAAGCATTTGCCTTAAAACTTCTTTTTCGTTCATTTTCCACACCTTTTCGTATTTAAAAAAAGTTTACCGTTTTTATTTACTGTTTTTATATTGCTTGTTATTTGCTTTGTAATTTATTTAATTGTTTTGATTGGTTTTTTTATTAAAATAATTAATGTGAGCGAGCCCGGTGGGATTTGAACCCACGACCTTTTGCTGTCTCCATTCGTTTTAGGAGGCAACTGCTCTATTTGCTCAGTGTTTAAACTTCCAAGCTGAGCTACGGGCCCGTTATTATTCTTGTAGAAAGTTTTTAATATTGTTTTTGTTTACTTTTTATTTGATTTTAATGAGTTCCGCTCCATTGACTGAATTTGGAATTGTTGTTTTCCTCGCCCTGACAGTGGGATTGTTTTTGGCCAGGATTGGAATCAGCTCAAGCTTGGGCTTCATTCTGGTCGGCTTGATACTTGGAGATTCTGGCATTCACTACCTTTCAAGCACAGGAGTTTCAGCGATTTTCGGAGAGCTGGGCCTGATAATGATAATGTTTTATCTTGGAATGGAAGTCAGCGTGAAAAGGCTGAAAGAGACTGGCGCGGTTTCGTTTCTTCTTGTTCTTGTTGAAATGACAGTTTCTTTTTTGTTCGGGTTTTTTGTTTCAAAGTTTTTCGGTTTGACCGACTTTGAAGCTTTTATTATAGGAAGCATTCTAATAGCCACCAGCACTGTTGAAGCGGTGAGTTTTATTTTCGAGAAGAACGCCGTTAAGACCATGGAGTCAAGAATCGCGATGTCGGGGTTGGTCATAGAAGATTTTATCTCCATTCTCATTTTGGTTTTCATTTCCACATTCGGCTCCACGCATCAGTTTGGCTTGGCGGTTGTAAACGGCTTAATATTCGTTTTCGCGATGTTCTTCGTGGTCAGCAGGGTTTCAAAAAGACTTTTCGACGTTCTCGAGTCGTGGGGTCAGTCAAACAAGATGGTGTTGTATGCTTTGGCGATAGGAGTGATAGTTTCCTACATAGGCTCTTTTCTAGGAGTCTCCACTGTTCTTGGAGCTTACTTCGCAGGCTTCGCTTTAAGCGAGACCACCTACAGCGAGAGGGTAAAGAAAGAGCTTGGCTTTTTCAAGAATTTCTTCATTCTTTTCTTTTTCGTGAGTTTTGGCGCAAGTGTTTTGATTCCGGCTGTTTTGACGAAGATGCTGATTCTAGGAGTTGTTTTGTTTATAGGATACGTTGTTTTGAAGCTTCTGGTCTACGGTTTTTTCGGAGTCGCCCTTGGTTTGAATGTTCTAAGCTCTTTAAGCGTGGCTTCTATAACAATGAGTCTTGGAGAGTTTGGAATTATAATAGCGTCCAGCGCTGCGGCTCTGAACGTCGGGGGAGTTCCAATGTTTCCTAATTCTTCTGACTTGATTTTGGTCGCTTTTGTTCTGATTGTTTTAACCACTATCGTTTCTCCTTTTATTTTCGACAGGGTGGATGTGATAAGCAACTGGATTATAGACTTGTATCCTGAAAGGGCTAGAGAGCATGTCAAAAGCCTTGGCTTCAAGGCAAGAGATTTCGAAAAAGCTCTTTCAACTTCTTTTCTTCACAATGAGTGGATGAACAGCCTTGAAAAGCTTATTTTGAATCTTGCCCTGGCTTTTTCAATAGTCTACCTAAGCTTTATAGTCAACATTCAGGGCTTTTTGACAGGGTTTTCCCTTCCAGTTCAGCTTTCAGTGGCGACTCTTCTTCTGATTTTAATAATCTGGCCTTTGTACAGGGTTGTTGAGGAACTCAAGTTTCTTGTGTACAAAGTTTCATTTTCAACCACGAGCAGGATGTTCCCGTTGGTTGACGAGAACTCTCTAATCGTTGAACGGCAGGTGAGCGAGCTGTTCACTTCTTTTTTCATCAGCGCGGTGGGATTTGCATCCTTCGTGCTGCTATACCTTGATTTCGGTTGGAACGTCTTCGCTCTTCTCATACCTGCTGTTTTCACCATGCTTTCATTCATGTATTTCGGGAAGAGCGTTTCAAGCGTTTTCGACTATTACGGAAGGTATCAAGAAGTTTCATTAGGAGAGTCAAGAAACAAAAAAATTATTAGCGTTTCAACCGAGTTCGACCGCGACGAGGAGATTCTTAAAAAACTTAATCTAACTAGAATAGAAAGCCAGGAGAAGATTCAAGACGCTTTGAAAACAGGAGATGCTAGCAAGGCAAGACTTTTGGTATTGCAGCTAAGGGACAACGAGAAATACTTAATGAAAGCGTTTATGATGCAAAAGCAAGGCTAAAGCAAAACAAATTTTTTAATTAATATATCAGACGCGATCAGCTTCATCACCGAATTTTGAACGAATTATTTACAGGAGTTCATTCAAACTTCCTTTCAGCCAATTGATTTTTTAATCATCACTTGAAAATATTATGTTTGTTTTAGTTTATATTACTTACTTTTAATTTTTGAGTGCGACTATTAAAAAAAATGTGTTAAGCTTTAAAAAGATTGCTAGGCATAATAGGCGTGATGAAATACCTGTCGGGCGAGGAAGAAAAAAAAGCGCGGCGAGCGGCTTTCGAGAATTTCAAGCTTTGTTAGATGATGCGCAGCGAGAACAGGAATTACAGCAGTGGTTGAAAGATCGTCTGTGGGTTTTAGGTGCAGAATACCTTGATTCGCAACCGATAGATAATGCATTCGACATAATCGAAATTAAAAAGCCTGACGCTAAGCTTTTTTTACAGGAGATGATGGTGAAACCGTAGATGCGTCTAAGGGGGAACGCCAATCTCATCTGATGTGGGAAAAGCAGTATCGCAAATGATACCTTATTTGGAATTGGCAACCTGCAAAAGGAAAGAACTTAGAGCGGAAGCTAAAATAGATTGTCTATACAGTGTGTTTTTATTGTTTGAGCCTGATTGTCGTAGTGTCGTATCCCGAAATAAGGTTCTCTCTGTAAAGCAGTTAAACTTTCTTGGAGATAAGCAGGTTATGAGAGAGCTTAATTTGAGGAAGGTATGGTGGATTTGTAAGGGAAATGTTGAAAGGAGAGTTGAGTGCTTATAGGATTGCAAAACAGCAGGGAATAACACCGCAACATGCGAGGAAGGGTTTATCAAAAGTATAGGAGTGTGGCGTTGTACAAAAGCTTAACAGGAAGATTTGTTTGAAAGGTTGTGGTAGGCCTTTATCAAGTATAAGTGAAACTCAAAGGTTTTTAGTTTTGAGTAAATACAAGAGGTAACATCATATTCGTTGGTTTCGCAGCAAGCTTTTTCGCTGGCTACAAGATACATGAGAGTGAAAAGCACTCTTTCAAGAGCTTTGTCCTGATCGGGCTGCTGCTGTTCATTATAACAATCATGGTTTTGTACCTCTTACGGCCTGAAACTGGTTTCACACTGCCATTTAAAAGCAATTTAAAGCATAAAAAAAGCAGGGAAAAATATTTTGTTGGAAACTAAAAGTTTCGGTTTAATATTTTCGCCAAGTTTTTGAAAAAAATTTTGAAAAAAAGATAGTATAGGTGATTTGGGCAAAATGAAACGCGAGCATGAAGCGCATGAAATCAATGAAAAGGAAAGCCAAAATAAGGGCAAGCCAGCGAAACCC
>JAMCXP010000017.1 GCA_023474775.1 Candidatus Martarchaeota archaeon | reverse complement strand
TCTCTCCTCCAGTTATTTCATCCTCGAACGAATTTGAGAAGACTTCTGTTTTGAGCCTTTTCAGCTCGTCCTCATTTGGAACCACTATCGCCTGCTCGTTGAAGGCGATTATTAGTTGAACCTGCTCGTTTGTCAATTGAAACAGGTCAATCACTCCCTGCTTGGCGCTTGAAGCGTTCATCACTCTTGCCAGGGCCTTGCTTCCGGTCACGCTTTTGTTGAATGTAAGATAATCATACGCGACCGCTTCCACCTTGCCGTTGTCAAAAACGACAACTCCCTCTTCAAAACCCGCTCTTCCCTTGACCGCTATGCACAGATACCCGTTGAACACCTTGCTTTTCAATTCTTTGAGCAGTCCAAGAAAGTCGACACTGGCAACATCAACATCGGTTTTTACAACACTTCCAGCGGGCAGGTTCATTTAGTATTAACACTTTTCTTAAAATAATCGTTTAAAAATTAAAACGTCATGGTTAAAAAAACTTTCTTAATTTTCGTGTTTTGGGTTTTCAAAAAAAAATTCAATCATTCGCGTTGACTACTATGTCCGCGGTGTTTTTTAAAGCGCTTGAAAAGTCTGGTTCGGATCCCACTATTATGGTTTCCTTTCCGTTTTCCTTCGCCTTTGTCAATATAGGTTTGAAGTCAGAGTCTCTTGATACTATTGCTATGATATCTATACTGCTTTTGAATATGAACTGCGCGGCTTCGACCGCCAGGGCGACGTCCACATCGCTGGGTATTATTATCACTTCATAGCCCTGATTTGTGACCGCTTCGATGAGCTTGTCTGAGGCGAACTGATCTAGAAAAACCTTTGCCACTTTTATAGACCCGTATTTTTGAAGTTTTTTCTTCACTTTTCCCAGGTCAACACCGGTATCCTTTCTTATCATGTTAGGCCCGTCCACAAAGCAGGCTATGGTTTTGTCTTTTTTTGAAGTCATTCCTTTTATTTTGTCCAAGAGGTTTGCCATTTTAAATCACACTCTGAAAAAATTTTCAACGTTTTCCAATATTTTTTCTTGAACCGCTTCAGGGTTTAAGTGAAGTGTGGAGGATATTTTGTCATAGACTTCCACCACGTTGCTTGGCTCGTTGACGCCGTTCCACGCAAACGGAGAGTCTGTTTCGCATAACACTCCTTCAAGCCCCATTTTCTTGATTACCTTTTCTCTTTTCTTGCTTTTAATTGTCGGAATTGATATTAAAAACTTGCCTTTTATTTCATCCACGAGCTCTGGGACTAAAAAGAAGTGGAAAGCACCCCTAACTTTGAATTCCGTCATTTTTTCAAGGCACTCCCTTTCAGCGCCTCTTGAGTGAACCATTACCGGCAGGTCAAGCGTTTGAGCCAGCTGGAGCTGGCTTTCGAATAGTTTAAATTGTTTTTTCCTGTCGTAGTCAAAGTGAAAGTCAAGTCCTATCTCTCCTATGGCGGATGGCCTTTCTTTTTCAATTAGGGTTAAAATTTTTTCAAGTTTATCTTCAATCTCCTCCTCGTTCGCCGAGTGGGGTGAGATTCCAAGCACTGGGTGGACAAAACCCTTAAATTTAGAGGAGGTTTCAATAACCTTAAAATTTTCTTCGAAAGAGCCGGCGGTGTTGAAAATCTTCAAAACATTCCCTTCCCTGCACTTTTCAACAATTTCTACAATTCTTGAGTCAAGAGGAGGATGATTCAAATGGCAATGACAATCTACGAACACTGCCAATAAAAATACTGAAAAACTTAATAATGATTGCTGTGTAAAAAAAGAAAGACAAAAAAATAATTCAAAAAAAATAAATAAAAAAAATGGTGTTAAAATGGCAGATGACAGGATTTTCGGAAGCATTGGAGACTTAAAGATAGGAAAATACGTCATAGTGGACGACCACCCCTGCAGAGTAGTCAGCATGGATAAGAGCAAACCTGGAAAGCACGGTGCTGCGAAAGTGAACATAGTTGCAATAAGCCTGTCCGATTCTTCCAAACACTCTTTGATGAAGCCAAGCGATGCTACGGTTGAAATACCAATAGTAAACAGAAAAAGAGCGCAGATAGTAAGCGTTTCAGGCGTTAACGCGCAGCTTATGGACCTCGAAACGTTCGAAACATTCGAGGTTGAAATCCCAGAGGAAGTCAAAAATGAAGTTGAAAGCGGAAAAGAAATAGAATACATGGAGGTTATGGGAAAGAAAATTCTTGGAAGAATCTACCAGGAGTGAATAGCGCTTCAATTTAAACAAGTCAAGAAACGCAAATCAAACTTTGATTTTGAATTCATTTTGCACGCAGAGGAATTTTTTTATTATTTCTGTAAGCGTATATAGCGTTATGAATTCTCTCTTTGTGGAATTCAGGAATTTTTTCATTCTTGTGATTCTCTTGAAACTTTTCTAATTTCTTAAAAGTTCATGCCTTAAAGATCGCGTGGCACATTCACTTTCTATAATTATTCATGAAAAGTGGGGTTGCAGGGATTTGAACCCTGACTTACAGGTTGCTCCTATATATCATTTCCGAAGATCAACGCTCCAGTTTAACTGGAGCCTGCCGCGCTGCCAGGTTACGCCACAACCCCTTGTTAAAAAGATAATGATTAAAGTTTTTAAGCGCTTTGATTGAAAAATTTATTTGAGTTTTATTTTTCCAGGACTAGGTTTTCAATCAGGATTCCATAGGCCGGCCTGGTTACTAAAACACCTATTATTACTCCTAAAATCGTGGCCAGGGCGAACCCTGTTATTTGAACTATCCCGCTTAGCAGCAGCGGGAGCATTCCAGCTATGGCGACGCCGGCCGTGGTGAATACTATGAAGAACGCTCTTGCAAGTCTTTCCTTTGAGTTTTTGGCTTCTATCGTCTGTTCTTTTGAGCCCTTAAGCAATTCGTCGGTTATCACTATTTGATTGTCGACTCCGCTTCCTATCAGGGCTATAACTCCTGCCATGGCGCTTATGCTTATGGTTCCTAGTGTTCCCAGGATTGACAGAAGAATGGTTATTTCAAAAAGGTTTGTGAGGATTATAGGGATTATGAGGATTAGTTTTTTGTATCTTAGTATTATGATTAGAGAAACGACTATTATTGCTAAAAATAGAGCTACAAAACTATAAAGCAGGAACTGGCTTCCCAGGGATGGGGAGATTGAATAACTGCTTTCCACAAGAGTGTTTACAGGTAGCTTTCCGCCGCCTATGACGCTTTTGAGCACTTGAATTTGGTTTTCGGCGTATGCTTCCTGCTGTTGAGGGGTGGTTCCGACAGCTGTTCCGCTGATTTGATACAAAGTTGAAGGGTAGCCGTTTGTAACTCCCGCGCTTAGCAGAGGCGCTGAAAGCAGGCCTATCGCAGGCCATTGCTCTAAATCTCCTTGGGCGTCAACCACCGGGAGCATGTTTGAATCGTTTGCAATAACAATTCTTTTTGAAGCGTTTATTTCTGTAGAGTAGTTATTCTGTTTCAGGAAGCTTAGAATGCCGCTTGAAGTGCTGTTGCCTATGATTACTGTTGAAAAATTGCCTGAAAGGAATGAGGAGGTTTCGTTCAAAAGGTCTTGGGAGTAGAAAAGCTGTATGTTGTCGCCCTGCTGGTTCAAGGCGTTTAGAATTGTCGGAGTGGAGATGAAAGAGCTTTTGTCTTCTATTATAGCAGCTTTTGTCGGCCTGTCGAGAAACAGGTAGACTGGATAGTTTACTTTGCCGTAGGCTACTTTGGCGAATTGCTGCGCTCCAGCGCTTCCAACCATGAAGCCTAGGCTCCACTGATTCGAGCCGCTGCTTGAAGGAGTGGTTTCCTGGTTCGGGCCGCCCACAGCTATTATGTCGTTTCCCTGCAAGGCCACCTGATTATCTATAACCGCTTCGAAGTTTCCCTGCTCTTGAAGAATCGTTTGAATGCTGTTAACCGCGCCCTGACCTGCCTGTGGAATTTCAACCATCACCTGTTGGTCTCCTACAGAATAAACATTGGCCTGGCTTAATCCGTACTCGTTTATTCGTGATTGAATGGTGCTTATCACCTGAGACATTGTGGTTGCGCTTACGGGCTGAGATAGCATTATTGGTATTCTGACTCCTCCTATGAACTCGATTCCGAAGTTTAAGTGTTTTACGAATATCAAAAACAGGGCTATGGCAAGTATTACCAATAGGATTTTCATTTCCCTTTTTTCAAAGATTTTTCCAAAGTCCAAAATTTATTTCACTTCAAATTTTTTTTGTTTTTTCAGCGTGGTTTAAAACCATTACTGCGTTCAATCCCCATGTCGCCACGAAGTCAGCCAAGCCTCCGATACATGCAACCGCTCCGATTTCATAGTAAGCAGGTATTTGAAATATTAATCCAACGGCTAATAGAACCGCGAACGCTCCTATAGTGGTTATGTTCATCATAAAGCCTGTTTTCATGGCGTCGAAAGCCCTTTCATAGATATTTCCCTCCTCTCTTTTTAAAACTTTTATTGTTAAAAGAACGTCGGTGTCAAGCGAAAAGCCTATCAGCATTAAAATAGCCGCTATGGAGTCTAATGTAAGCGGGATTGAGAGCAGGCTCATCCCTCCTAGCGTTATTAGAATGTCGCTTACCGCGCCTATTATTACAATACTACTAGGAGTGAATGACCTGAAAATAAGAAAGATTACTATTGCCGATAAGATGAAGGCGTAGATTATAATGTTTCTTGCTTGGGTTAAAAACAACGCGCTGAGCGTGGCTCCTACAGTGTTGACGGAGTAAGTGGAGATTGGAGTTGAAGAGTTTATAGCGCTTATTATATTATTTCCGTAATTGTTTAAAGCCGTCGAATAGGCTGTTTGGGCAACTTTTAAAGCGGTTGAAGTTGAGTTTCCAATGCTTGCAGTTGAGTTGACATCGTTCAAAACTATTTGAGCTTGAGATAAAACCTGCTGTCTTAGATTTTGAAGATCTGTTGTTGAAAGAGTATTATTTACTTCTGCTGAAACGTACAGGGTTTGAAGGTTTTGCAACTGCTCCAAATCGCTTTCGGCTTTTGTAAGGGAGGGGTTGTTTTCAAGTTCAACCTCCACGCCGTTTCCTGACGGGGCTGAAAAGGTCGTCACCGCAACTGTTTTTGAAAAAGACGACAGCTTCTGCTCCAAAACCTGCGGGTTGACCGTAGCGTTTGTTTGAAATGTTATAAGCATTCCTCCCTTCAAATCAATTCCTTCAGGAATGCCGTTGAAGAAAACAAGAGCCAGACTGATGATAATCAAAACCAAGGGTATGAATATCAATTTTTTGTAGTTTTTATTTTCGTAAGGGTTTGAAAATTTCAATGTTCTTCACAATTGTTTAAATCATTTAAAATTTTTTGGCAATGACTTGATTTTAAATGTTTACTTTTAAAAATCAACTTAAAATTTAATTTAAAATAATTAACTTAATGATTAATAAGTTTATCATTTTAAAATTTTAAAGCAAGATTTGTTAAAACCGTTAAAATTTAATAACCTTTTGCAGGGGTGGCAGAGCCTGGTCAAATGCGCTGGCTTCAGGGGTCAGTCTCTTAGGAGTCCGAGGGTTCAAATCCCTCCCCCTGCACCACACGTTAAATTATAAGAAAAAAAGGAGTAAGATATGAAAATTGTAAGTGCTTGTCTGGCAGGGGTTAGCTGCAGGTGGGACGGCAAGTACAAAACAAATGAATTGATTGTAAAACTGATAAGTGAAGGAAAGGCGATTCCAGTATGCCCGGAACAGCTTGGAGGGTTAACCACTCCAAGAATGCCCGCTGAGCAAAGAGGCAATAAAGTATTTACAAAAGACGGTAGGGAAGTGACAAAGAATTTTGTAAAGGGCGCTGAAGAGGGATTTAAGATTGCAAAGCTCTGCAACTGCAAGGAGGCAATACTAAAAGCAAAATCCCCTTCTTGTGGCTGCGGAAAAATATATGACGGTACTTTTACAGGCAACATTATCAGTGGAGATGGAGTATTCACTAAACTGTTAAAACAAAATGGGATAAAAGTCACAACTGAAGATTATATTTGAATCGGTTGTTTAACAATTAACTTTCTGTTTTTTTCTTGCGCAAACTAGAAATGAATATTTATAAGTAGTCTATTATTTCGTAAATTTAGACTTTTCTTACGTTCTTCGCACGCGGTCCGCGTTCGCCTGACTCGACATCGTATTCAACAGCGTCTCCAGTAGCAAGGGTTTCCCCTCCTTCAATTGAAGAAACGTGAACATACACGTCCTTGCCGTCGTCTCCGGTTATAAAGCCAAAGCCACGAGCCGTGTTAAACATCTTTACTTTTCCTTTCATTATAGATCACCATAGTTGTTGTATTATTCCCTGTTTTCTCT
>JAMCXP010000043.1 GCA_023474775.1 Candidatus Martarchaeota archaeon | reverse complement strand
GAAGCGGAAAGTCAAGCTTGGCTATGGCTATAGCGGGGAAAAAAGATTACTCATTGAAAGGGGATGTGCTTCTTGAAAATGAAAAAATAAACTCTCTACTGCCAGAGGAGAAGGCAAAAAAAGGTTTGTTCATAGGATTTCAAAACCCTGTTGAAATCCCTGGCGTTAGTTATGAAGCGTTTTTAAACAGGATATCAAAAAAGCCTGTTGAAAAAAACATTTTAGAAATTATAAAAAACAGAAGTTTAAACGAAGGGTTTTCAGGAGGAGAAAAAAAGAAACTTGAAATCGCACAAATGCTTTTGTTAAATCCGAAAATAGCTATTCTAGACGAACCTGATTCTGGCTTGGACGTCGACTCGATTAAAAAAATATCCTCTCTTATAATAAAACAGTCAAAGAGCACTGGGTTTCTGATAATAACCCACTACGACAGGCTATTGAAATTTCTGAAGCCTGATTTTGTACATGTGATGATAAACGGAAAAATTACAACAGGAGGTATGGAAGTGGCTGAAAAAATTCAGGAGAAGGGATTCAAGGGGTTCCAGTGAAAATGTTCGACTCGCCTTTTCACTATAAATACACTCAGGAGGACAGAATAAAAATATCAAAGCAATCTTCAATCCAAACAACAAAGCTAAGTCAAACTAAAAAAACATTGAGAACAGAAAACAATATAATAAAAATTCAAAAAAAAATAAAACAAAAAAAGTTTCTTGTCGACAAAAAATCTAAAATAGCTTCAAAACTTAACGGAGGAGCTATAACTCACTTTGTTGAAGCCGGTGGGTTTGAATCGTTTTTTGAATTAAAACTGTCAGATGCAAGCAGTTTGATTGAAATACAATGTACAAAAAAAAGCAGGATCAATATAAATCAGAAATTTTCAGGTTTTTCATCAATCAACTTCAACGTTGAAAAAAACGCAGAGCTTGAAATAAATGTTTATTCAGAATCTCAAAAAAAATCACTTCTAAATGTGGTTGGTGTCAATAAAGGAGTTTTGAAAATTTTTATTTCAAACTTTGTCAAAGGAATACATTCCGACGTTTTGTTTGACGTTGAAAACCACGGTTTGGCAAGCGTTTTGCTAAAATCAGTTGTTTTCAAAAGCCTGAGCGTTAAAGGAATGGACACTTTGAAGGGAAGCGGTTCAGGGGAAACTCAAATCAAAACACTTCTTTTAGGAGAAGATTCGACTGTCAATCTTCTGCCGTCAGCTTCAATTCAGAACAGCAAGCAGTTGTTCTCCCATTCGGCAAGCATTGAGCGAATAAACAATGACGAGCTTTTCTACCTTCAGACAAGAAAATTTAAAAAGCAAGAAGCTGAAAAAATAATCTGGGAGGGCTTTTTAAAAAACAACGTAAGTGATTTTAAATGAATGTTGAAAAAATAAGAGAAGACTTTCCAATACTTAAAACCAAAATGAACGGTCATCCGCTGAATTATCTTGACAACGCGGCAACCACTCAAAAGCCGGTGCAGGTTATTGAAGAGATAAGCAGGTTTTACAGAAAAACAAACGCCAATATCAGAAGAGGAGTATACAAGCTAAGTGAAGAAGCAACGCTGGAATACGAGCAGACAAGGGAAGCGACAGCAAAACTATTAAACGCAGATAAAAACGAAATAATTTTCACCAGAAACACTACCGAGTCAATAAATCTCGTTGCATACTGTTTTGAAAAGGAAGTAAAGAAAAACGATTTTATTCTCTTAACAGATATGGAGCACCACAGCAATATAGTGCCGTGGTATTTGATAGCGAGAAAAAAAGGGGCTAGACTTGAGAAAATACCCTTTGATAAAAAAGGGTTTCTTGACTTTGATAAAGCTGAAAAAATGATTGAAGAAAAACCAGCTTTTTTCGCTGTTACGCAGGCTTCTAACGTTCTTGGAACTATAAACAATGTTTTAAATGAATGTTGAAAAAATAAGAAAAACGGGGTTAAAATACTGATTGATGCGGCTCAGTCAGCCCCTCACATGCGAATAAACATTAAAAAATTAAAGCCCGATTTTCTGGCTTTCTCAGCGCATAAAATGCTTGGGCCTTTAGGAGTTGGAATTTTATACGGACGAAATGAAATGCTTGAGTCAATGCCTCCTTTCATGGGAGGAGGGGAGATGATAGAAGATGTTTCAAAAGAAATAACCTTCGCCCAACCACCTATAAAATTCGAAGCAGGCACTCCTAACATAGAAGGAGTGGTGGCGTTCAAAAAAGCAATTGAATACCTTAAAAGAATAGGCTTTGAAAATATTGAAAAACATGAGAAAAAGCTGTTAAAAACAGCTTTCGAAGGTTTGACTGAAATAAAAGGAATAAAAATACACGGGCCGGCAGGCATTCAAAAAAGAACTGGATTGATTTCTTTTTCGATTCCTGGCTATCATCCTCATGATGTTGCCGAACTTCTTTCAAAAAGTGGAATCGCCGTGAGGGCTGGACATCATTGCGCACAGCCATTGATGGAAAGCCTAGGAGAGAATGCCAGCACCAGAGCTAGCTTTTACTTTTATAATACTGAGGGGGAAGTTGAAAATTTTGTCAAAACGTTGAAGGAGATTATTAAATGAATGTTTATGATCATTTTAAACAGCCACATAATGTTGGAACGCTCAAAAAGGCTTTGAAGGCAACGGTTAAAAACAGTTTGTGTGGAGACGAGCTCACTTTATACTTGAAAATAAACAAGAAAGTTGAGGATGCAAAGTTCACGGCCAACGCCTGCATGCTATGCCAAGCTTCAGCATCGCTTTTAACAGATTATGTTAAGAGTTTGAGCGTTGGAAAATTGAAAAAAATAGACGATAAAACAATTTTCAAACTTCTAGGCTTTGTGCCAACCCCCTCAAGAACTGGATGTGCTCTGCTTTCATTGAAAGCGCTTAAAAAAATAACACAAACTTAGCTCGTCAACCGTAATTGCTTAGGTTGTTTGTAATATTTCTAATATAACTAGAAGTGTTGCTCGACTGGTTCATGGCAGGAGCCATCACCACATTCTTGACAAGAATCGCTACTATTATTATGAACATTATAGCGGCTGAAATAAGAAGGATATATTCCAAACTTGCCTGAGCTTTGCTTTTCATAAATAATCTAAAAGCAAACAAGTTAAAAAACGCTATCCTTTAAAATAAAACAATGGTAAAACAAGTCAATGGATTGTTTCAATGCGAAAAATGCTTTTTATTATTCAAAGAAAAAGAATGGGCTGAAAAATGCGAGGATTGGGATTCCAAGCACAACTCCTGCAATCTTGAAGTCGTAAAACACAGGTCAATATTATAAAATTCAAATAAACTTGTATTGAATTTTAAAGCTGAAATCATATTTTGCGTTGTTTCAAATTTAATAAGAACAAGATTGAATCAATCCATCATTTTAAGGTACAGTTTTTCCAACGCTTCCACGCTCTCCTCTATCTTTCTCTTGGAAACTTCAATAGTCGCCTGCTCTTTCAACTCTTTATATCTTTTTTTGTTTTCAAACAGTTCTTCAACGCCGTCAATAAATTCATCAACATTCCTGCATCTAATTCCCGCATTTCCAACAACTTCGTCCAAAACAGGGTCGTCGCTTACAATCAATGGTTTGCCGCTCGCCATAGCCTCCTGTGCTACAAGTCCTTCAGTTTCAGCCTGCGAAGGCATCATGACAAAATTTGACGCGTGGTAAGCGTCCACAATATCCTGTCTTGCAATCCTTCCAATAAAATGAACGTTCGGTGGCTTTTCAAGACTGTCAAGCATTATTCCCGTGCCTGCGATGACAAAATGCCTGTGGGGAAGTTTTTTAGCGGCTTGAATAATCCACCCCGGCCTCTTGGAAGCGTCCACTCTACCTACAAACAATGCAAAATCCTTAACGTGAAATTTTTCTTCAAATCTTTTAGGATTCCCTTTTTTGAATTCTTCAAGTTTCATCCCATTGGCAATGACATGAATGGGTTTTTTCACTCCTTTTCCCTTGAACATTCCCGCCCCTACGTGAGTCTGGCAGATGACTACGTCAAACAAATTCAAAAACCAAACCTCAAAATCCCACCCAGCTCCAACGAAAAGTTCTGGCTGCTTCTGCCCGAAAAACCATTCAAGCGTGTGCTGAGGAAGAAAATGAGCTGTTACAATCTTCGGAACTTCATACTTAGCCGCGTGTAGCCCTAACATGTATGGACTGTGAGCGTGAACCAAATCACACTCCTTTCTGGCGGTCGGAAGAATAATATCATAATCAGGAGTGGTGGGGCTTTTAATGTAAGGAAGAGAAACCGTGTTAAAATTGTGAGGTTTTGTAACTCTTCCAGCGTAAACAGTCAACCCCATCCTTTTACCAAGATAAGGAGCTATATTATCAATGTACTGTGCAACCCCATTGTTCTGCTCCAATGTGTCTGAAAACCACGCTATTCTCTTAAACTTAAGCTTGTTCATCTTAAAATCTTATAAAAACAGTTAATAAAAATCTTTCCCTTTTTTTAAATAAAGCCTAAACAATCATTTTAATCAAATCATCTGTTTTTCTTACCACTCCAATCCTTGGAAAAATGAATTTTTCAGTGGATTCATGTTCTTCCTTTGACTGCGAAGTCATGGCGTCAACCGCGAAAAACTGGTTGTATCCTAATTGGTAAGCCTCTCTTGCGGTTGTTTCAACTCCTATATTAGTTGAAATTCCACACAAAACAATCGTGTTTATTTTTCTTCTTCGCAATTGCAAATCCAACTCAGTACCATAAAACGCCCCCCACTGCCTCTTTGTGATGATAATATCCTTTTCAGTAGGCTTTATCTCATCAACAAAATCAAACCAGTCTGCAGGTCTAGCACCAGAACCCCACTGATTTTTTTGTTCTGTCAAAGGATTAAGCATGTCTTTTCCATCAATCGATCCAACATGAACAAGAAAAACAGGAGCTCCAACCTCTCTGAATTTTTTAACAAGCTTTGAAACATTATCCACTACTTCTTTAATTCCGTACGGCTCGGTTTTTCTATCCATACTTGCAATTCCCTTCTGAATATCTATAACCACCAAGCCGCTTGAATTCTTGTCTATCTTCAAATCCATAAAAAATCACTTTTTTATAAATGTAAAACCCTTTCAATTTTTTTAATTATCTTCATTGAGCTCAAACCATAAAAATCCATAAGCTCGGAAGCACTCCCGCTTGTTCCAAACCTAT
This sequence comes from Candidatus Martarchaeota archaeon, assembly GCA_023474775.1. Classification (GTDB taxonomy): domain Archaea; phylum Micrarchaeota; class Micrarchaeia; order Norongarragalinales; family UBA8480; genus DTNV01. Next base: position 1,547 of record JAMCXP010000043.1, on the reverse strand, counting down.
CTTTCACTCCTATTCTGTGAACTGGAATTCTTTCCCCGCTTAGAACCTCTGATACAACGCTTCCCAAACCCCCGCTAACCTGGTGCTCTTCAACAGTCAAAACCACTCCGGTTTTAACAGCGGAGTCAAGAATGGTTTTCTTGTCAAAAGGCTTGATGCTGTGATTGTTTATGATTTCAATATGACTGCCTTTTTTTTCAAGCTCCTCCGCTGCTTTTAAAGCCTGAAAAACCATGTTGCCGCAGGCTATTACGGTTAAATCTTTTCCTTTCTTTAAAATGTTCGCTTTTCCAATCTTGAAAATGTTTTCACTTGTAATCTGCGGGAATTTTTCCCTTCCCAACCTCAAGTAGGTTGGGCTTTTTGTTTTGGCAATTTCAATAGTCGCCCTCTCAGCTTCCAAAGCATCGGCAGGAACTATCACGTTCATTCCAGGCAAAACTCTTGTCAAAGCAATATCCTCCAGCGCCTGGTGAGTGGCTCCATCCTCGCCTGTTGTAACTCCTGCATGGGAGCTTGCAATCTTGACATTAGCTTTATTATAACAAATCGAAACTCTCAATTGATTCCAATTAATAGAAGGGCTGAAAGAAGCGAATGAAGTGATAAAGGGTATTTTACCCTCAAGCGCCAAACCAGCTCCAACTCCCGCGAGATTCTGCTCTGCAACGCCGACTTCAAAAAACCTGCCTGGAAATTTTTTTTTGAACTCTTCAAGCTTCAACGACTCGCTTAAATCCGCGGTTAAAGCCACCACTCTACTGTCTTTCAAAGCGGCTTTAACTATCCCGCTGCCGAAACCATCCCTCAAAGCCCTTAAATTATCATAGTCAATCATTCTTGTTCAACTCTTTCAATGCCCTGTCTTTTTGCTCTTTGTTTGGGGCTTTTCCATGCCACTCGAAATTATTCTCCATGAAGCTCACTCCCTTTCCTAAAACCGTTTTGGCTATAACCACAGTTGGCTTGCTTTTGGCTTTTATTTTAATCTTCTTCATTTCATTGAAATCATGCCCGTCAATCTCAACTACGTTCCAATTAAAAGCCTCATATTTTCTTCTTAAACTCTCCAAAGGCATTATCCTTTCTGTTGGGCCACTTAGCTGAATTTTATTCCTGTCAATTATAGCAGTTAAATTATCAAGCTTGTACTTGGAAGCGAACATCACCGCCTCCCAAGTAGTCAATCATTCTTGTTCCCCGTCGCTCATCATGCAATAAACCTGATGGTTTTCATTATTTATTTTAGCCTTCAAAGCCATTCCGCAGGCGATGCTCAAGCCCAATCCCAAAGGCCCGGCGCTTGACTCAACTCCTGCAACTGAATTTCTTTCAGGATGGCCCTGCAGCCCGTTTAATTTTCTCAGCGTTTTAAGCCTGTTTTTTTCAAAAAACCCTTTTTCAGCTAAAACAGCATACAAGGCGGGACACACGTGACCATTTGAAAGAATAAATCTGTCCCTTTCACTCCAACCAGGTTTTGAAGCTTTAACCTTCAAAATCTTAAAATATAAGTAAACAAGAATATCCGCAACCCCGCCAGCCCC
>JAMCXP010000016.1 GCA_023474775.1 Candidatus Martarchaeota archaeon | reverse complement strand
GGCAGTTAACAGTCAAACCAAATATTTGCCTTTCTAATCTTGCCCTTTGCATCCTTGACTTTCACAAAACCGGAGTCTATAACTTCGGTTATTTCAACTTCATTTCCAGCCCTCCTGCCTTTTGTCAAAACGCATTTTCTTCCAACTTTTATTGCACTCATCTAAAAACACCTCTTTGATATTAATTTTTAAAAATCGGGCATTTCTTTAATGTTTAAATTTAAATAATGCCATTTAAAACCTCTAAAAAATTAGGCGGTTTAAATTTTTAAACACTACTCTTGATTATTTTGGCGATATAATGATTTTATTTTAAGCGTTCACCGCGTAAAATCAGCACGGTGCTTATTTCAAAAAGTGCCAATAGTGAAGCCTAAAATTTTAAGTTTTTAATTCTGCTTTTTATCAACCTCGAAAAAGAGTTTCTCTTCAACTTCATTCCTTTGGCACTTTTTGAAATAATTTCCGCTGTTTTCAAAGCGTCAAACCTTTCAACATTTATTATCAAGTCAACAAAAGTGTGGTTTGAAACGTCAATCCCGTAAATTTTTTCATACCTTTCACTGTTTTCCTTATCTCTTTCAATAGTCTCATGCAAAATCTCTTTGAATTTTTTATTCTCCCTTTCAGCGATTCTTTTCGCTCTTGTTTCAACGCCTGCTTCCAGCCACACGCTTAAATTATAATCGCTCAGCCAGCATGCTAGCCTGGAAGCAAGAATAAAATTTCCCTTGGCAATTTTCATGATGTTAGAATCTAAAATAAAATCAGTTTTGTTCATCAAAGCGTTTTTCTGGATTTTTTCAAGCTCAATCCCCTCTTCCCTTGAAATATTCTTGAAAGTGTAGTTGATGGTTTTGATTCCAAGTTTCTTTCCCACCAACCGTGATACTGTAGTAGCTCCGCACCCGCTTAAACCAGAAACAACTATTTTCATTTTTTATTTTAAATCATATCTTTAAAAATTTCAAGTGCGATACAGGAATATCCTCCTTTTTCAAAACCCCCTTCTTAAACCTGGTTTTTTCAATCAAAAGCCTTTGAGTGCAGGAGGCGCATAAAACCCCTCCGAAAATTCTTGAAGGCCTTCTCTTGATTTTAGAGAGCTTCGACATTTCATACCTTCCCCTGACTGGAACTCCCTGAAGAACAGCTCCGCACAAACCGCAGATTGTCTTGCTTGGCTTTTTCTGCTTTGTTATAAACTTCCTGCCTTTAACAAATTTCTTTCTAACGCTTCTGCTTCTAAGTCTTGGAGTTGTCATTTTAAAACCACCTTTTTATCAAATTTACCTTCTATTTTCAAGTAAATCATTTCAAGTATGAGCGCCACCACTGCGGCTGTAAGAATAAAAAAACCTCTAGGCCCGTAAATGCTGCTCTGAAGAATATGAAGCGAGAAAATCTCGTTCAAATGCAGTGCGATTGGAAGCTGAATCAAAAACCCAGCGAAGTAACTTTCAATCAAGGCGATTACAATGAAAAAAATCGGCAGAATGACAATCAATGGCTTGAATGGAAGCAACAGCATCTCCTGCATTTTCCCCATCATTTGTTTTTGCTCTGCTTCTAGTTTTTTCAGCTCCGCCTCGTCGTTTTTCTTCGTGGCGTCCATAAGCTTTTTCTGGAAAGCCTGAACTTCTTTTTGTATTGACCTGGCTTTTTTTCTCTCAAGCTTGCTGTTTATGAAAAAAGAGATGAAAGCGAACACTACCGAAACCGCGACAAGCTCCTGCCATTCAAAAGCGAAAGGAATCATTTTTTTTACCTTTTAACAAATTTTTCAAGCGTTGGATAAATCTCAAACAACTCGTCTTTGACAAGCTGCTCGTAAAACTGGTAAGTGATTCCAACCGCCAGCAGGATTCCAATTCCAGTGCCCAACGCGCCGGTTATCTGTGCGAACCAGGCCAGCAACCCAACCGTAACGCTTCCCAAAATTGTTATGATTGGAATGTATCTATCCAAAACCTTTTCAATGACCCTTGGATCCTGCCTGAAACCCGGAATTTGAAGTCCAGAACTCATCAATTGTTTTGCAACATCCTTTGAGCTCATTCCAGTGGTTTCAATCCAGAACCAACCGAAGACAACGCATAACAAAACCAAAACAAGCCCATATACTAAAATATGAATCAATTCCAAAGGAATAACCATTTTACTGCCGAAGATTGTTACAGGCACGCTGCTGACAAGAAAAGAAAGATAAGAAGAATAACCTCCTGGTATAAGCAACGGAGAAGGAAAGTTTGATATCAGATAGGAAAAGCTCAAGCTCTGAACAGGAACTCCCTGCGAGAAAACACCCAGAATTGTTATGCCATGGCTTGCAATCAAACCCGCGACAAGCTGAACGTCGAAAATAACCGCGAAGGCAAGAATAACAGGCATCACGGAAACGTACAAAAACTTTATTGGATACCTCGCCCCTAAACCCCTGGCCATCCCATAAGTCAATGGAAGTTCTATTTTCATTCCCTCAAGATAAACAGTTATAAGAAAAACTATTATTGTGAAGAAAAGAGGGATCAAAACCCAAATTGCGGTGCTGATGCTTCCTTGAATCAAATAATAAATACTCTGTGGAATCAACCCAACCGGAATTCCAGCGTTGGTTGAAATGCTGAACACTCCTACGAAAACCTGAAGTGCTACGCCTGCTACGATGAAAAGCGAAACGCCGCTTCCAATACCGTATTTTTGAACAAGTTCGTCCAGAAACATAACCAGAATAGCTCCGAACGCTATTTGAATTATGACAATCAATTCAGTAAGAAAAACGCTTCCGAATAAAGGGCTGGTTCCGGAAACAACTCCAAGCACAGGAACCAACTGGCTGTTTAGAACGAATATTATTCCTTCAATAAACGCCAAAGCAACTATCAAAAGTTTTTGAATGCTCTGAAAATGCTGCTTTCCCTCGTCAGTTGAAGTGTCAAGCCCAAGCAGGCCGGTTCCAACCGCCAACTGAAGAATAATCGAAGCGAAAACGATCGGACCGATTCCAAGGGTTGTCAGACTGCCGATGCTGCTTCCAAGCAGAACCTGGAGAAGCTGAATTTGGCTGTTGACGCCCTGAAAACTTACTCCGATAGGGTAGATCTGGCCCAAAACGAAAAACACTACCAACACTATCCCTGTCCAGTAAAGTTTTTCCTTCAACCCAACCGGAACTTCAGGAGCTTTTATGTCAGGAATCAAGTTGGCGATTTCTTTAATCATGTTCAAACCACTACGGCCTTGCCGCCAGCGCTTTCAATGCTGTTCTTGGCGCCTTTTGAAAAGCCGAATGCTTTAACTGTTATAGGTTTTTTTAAATCAAAGCTTCCTATAACTTTTGACTTTTCAAGATCAAATTCTGTTTTGTCTGAAGCTGCGAGTTCTGAAAGCTTTACTATTTTAACAATAGGCTTTCTTCTGTAAAAACCCTTTCTTTTTTTCCTCATGGCTTCAAGCTCGAATTTAATTGTGTGAAACCACTTGTGCTTAAGCTTTCCGGCGTTGCCTATACCTCCCTTGTTGCCTTTGCCCCTTCTATTCTTGGCGTTGCCTCCTCCGTGATTTCTATTGCCTAAATGCTTTCTCTTTTTTTTAACGTGCTTTGTCATTTTCAAATCATCCTCTCTACTATAACGCTGGCATTCTTGTTAAATCCCGTGATTCCCCTTGGAAACGGCTTTTTAACGCTTGCCTTAAAGCCTTTCACAGGAGGGTGAAGCCTTAAAATTTTAACATTTTTGAATTTATCCATTATCTTTTCAGAAGCGTTTCCAATCATCACAAAATCTTTGATTTCTCTTATTCTTTTTCTATTATCCTCATTATCCTCCAAAAGAATTGCCTTGAATTTTCTGTCCAAGCCCAAGCTGTCCAAAAGCTTTTCTGATTTGATATTTATGGTTTTGCTTCCTTTTATTCTAACTACTACTAACATTTTTTAACTCGCCTTTAAGCTGGTTTAATGAATTCAGCGCTTTAATCGTCGCCCTTACAAGATTAAGCACGTTTCTAGTCCTTCCCTTGGTTTTGCTCCATACGTCCTTGTATCCTGCAAGCGTCAATACTTTTTTTGAAACCGCGCCGGCAACTATCCCTGTCCCCCTAGGAGCAGGCATCAGGACAATTTCGGTATCCCCGCTTTTTCCCTTTATCGTTCTTGGGAGAGAGTGGTTCTTTCCGCATCCGCACTCCCACGAGCCGCACCCTGAAACCGCGCTTACAATATTTCTTTTAGCGTTCTGAATCGCGCTTGCAATGGCTGTTTTGGTTTCAGCTCCCTTTCCAATTCCATAGCCAACATGCCCATTTTTATCCCCTATAATTACCACTGCCCTCATAAGCATCTTTCTCCCGCTGGCAGTCATACGCTGAGTGCTTGAAACTTCAACCACTTCGTCGTCAAGAGCAGGCAGAAGCGCGTCTATTATTCCGGGCTCTAAAATCTTTCTCCCGCTTCTGACCACTTCATCAAAACTTTTAACTTTTCCCGAGACAACATCTCTTCCCAACTCTGTTTTAGCATTCCAATCCAATCGTCAATCAACCTCTATTTTCTTCTTCGCTTCCCCAAAGCTTTTCTGCACTTCTTCTGTTAAATGTTTGCCTTCAATCCTATTTAAATTAGCAACCTCGCCCATCGTTCCTTTCAAGCCTGAGTCAAGCGCTCCCTTGATAGCGGAGAAAACAACGCTTCCCTTAGAGGGAGTGTTTAAGCCTATGTCGGCGATAAATTCTTTCAAGCCCTTCTTCAAAGCCCTTTTTCCAGCAAGAAAACCAGTAAGGTAAGCCGAGGGAGAGTTGCACTTTCCTTCAAAGCCGAATTTCTTCAAGTCAGAGCTGTTAGCGCATGCTATTGTTTCATCACCCTTCTCGTTGAAAACAACCAGCTGCACCAAAACCCTCTTGTTGCTTTTTCTGACCACCAATCTAGGCTTCCTGCTTTTAAGCATTTCCAGCCTTTTGGCGTAATCGGTTTTTCCTTCTCTTCTTCTTTTATAATTCTTGAAACTCACTTTAAAACTCACTTCAAACTTTCAATAAAACTCTTCAAATGCTTCTTGTCTCTGAAAAAGTTACCCTTCACCAGCTTGTACGCTTTTCTATAGTTTACTCCAAGCTTTCGCTTGTTTTTTCTTATAAAATCACGCTGGCTTCTCACTTTTTCAATCCATCTTTTCTTCAGGCTTTTAACCGCGTTTTTTGTCCCCTTTCTGCTTCCCTCTCCCCTGCCTCTTCCCTTTCTTTTTCTGATGCTTTTAATCCTAGCCCTTCCCCTGCTTACTCCCTTCTTTGCTTTTTTAATTATCAATCCCTGCTTCATGAGGTTTTTTACATCCTCGCTTGTAAGCGCTTCCCTTGCTTTTTTTTCATCAAGAATTCTGATTCTGCTCAAACCCACTCCCCAGGTTCTTCCAGCAACTCTTTTGACAGTTTCAACGCTCATCCATTCAACACCTTTATCCCCAATTCTCTGGCTTTTTGAATCAAAACAATTCTTTTTTTATTTCCAACACTTTTGGCAATGAAAACGCTCTTTCCCTTAAGAGATTCAAGCTCTTTGAGATTATGCGCAACTCCCAATTCCACTCCATTTCTTGTATTTCTTAATTTTTTTTCAGTTCCATACCCTGCAGAAGGCATGTACCCGAAGCCTTTCTTCTTCTCCCTAAGCTTGTTGTCTATTCCCCTTGGCTTTCTCCACCCTGTCCTGAGTTTTTTCTTCGCTTTTGAATTCTGCCTTTTAAATTTAGGAAGTTTGAACATAATAAACACCATCTTGAAAAACTCTTATATCCTTATTTTTAATCTTTACGCTTCTTACAATATTGCTAGCGGTTTGGCCAACCCCGTCCTTGTCAAAGCCTTTTACGGTTATTTTCTGCCCTTCAACCTTAACCTCTACTCCTGGCATTACCCTTGCAATCCTTGGAATTCGCTCACCAAGAAAGTTTTTGATTAAAACCTCGTCTTTTTTGACTTCAATGCTGACCGGAAAGTGAGCGTAAACCACTTCAAGGTTCTTGACAAAAGGAGTCTTGAATCCCTTGAATGCCTTTAAAATATGCGCTTTAACCGAGTACAAAATCGCAACGCTTTTTCTTCTTTCTTTTTCTTTTAACTTCAATTTAACCTTACCTTCTTCGCTTGAAACAACCGCTATTTTTTCATTAAACTTGATGTTTTTTGAAAGATTGTTAAAACTAATGTCAATCGCCCCCCCTTTGACTTCTACTTTAACTCCATCGGGAATTTCAATTTCAATGTAATCCATTTTCTAAAAAACCTCAATAAACAAAAGCAAGCAAAACCCCTCCCTCGCGGTCAGCCTTGGCTTGAACATGCGTTTTAATGCCCTTAGAAGTGCTGACTATAATCAAACCCTCGGTGGCTGAAGGAAGAAAACGCTGCTCAAAATTCTCCCATTCTTTATATCCTATTGGAAATCTTGGCGAGATAGCGCTTATGTTGTTAATCTTTCCATTCAAAACAACCACGCACCCCTTTCCTGAAAACTTGTAGTCTTTTATGAACCCGCTTTCCTTTATGATGTCCAAAACCTTCTTCAAAATCATTGAATTGTGCTTTATGCCTACCTGCCTCTGGCCTTTCAATTCTCCCACTTTGATATTGTTCAAACAATCGCTTAAATTCATTTTCAAATCACATGTACTGCTGGAATCCCAGCTCTTTGGTTTTTTCCCTGAAGCACCTTCTGCAAACATACAGGCCGTACTTTCTGATCAAACCCTTGGCGTTGCCGCAGAACCTGCATTTTCTTTTTCCCTTTCTTTTGAACTTCAAGTCAAAACTTTGCTTTTCTTTCTTTCCCATTTTATTTCAAAACACCTCCACTCCCAGGCCTTTCGCGAATTCAATGGCCTCTTTTTTTGAAACCCTCTGCTTCAACGGAATTCTCGCTGGTTTTATTCTCCTCAAACCGACTCTTTTTCCCGGCTTTGAAAGAGTCGCGCAAACATCAAAACCTATCATTCCAATGTCAGGGTCATATTTCACTCCCTTCAACTCAATGTACTCGTGAACCCCGAATGAAAAATTACCCTGATTATCGAAAGAAGAGGCTATTGAATTCGCGAAAGGCCT